>NZ_JBFUAI010000006.1:0-201153 GCF_056406355.1 Cellulomonas sp. P1_C4
GTGCTGCCGCGGTAGCCCTCGCCTCCGCCGGCGCCGCGGTACCCGCCGCCGCTACCGGACCCGCCGGTGCTGCCGCCGCGGTAGCCGCCCGCGCTCCCGCCGCGGCTCGCGCCGGACCCGCTGCTGCCGCGGGGCGCACCGGAGCGGGGCGCACCCGATCCGCCGCGCGAACCCGACTGTCCGCCGGACGATCCGGTGCCGCCTGTTCGTCGTTCCTGCGGGCTCATCTGATGTCTCCGATCGCCTGGTCGACACCCTCGAAGGAGTCGATGTCCGGCAGGTAGGGCGCGAGCGGAGGCATCTCGTCCAGGCTGGACAGCCCCATCCGCTCCAAGAAGTATCCCGTGGTCTGGTACAGCACCGCACCGCTGGAGGGATCGGTCCCCACCTCGGCGACCAGACCGCGGGTGGTGAGGGTGCGCACGACGCCGTCGACGTTGACGCCGCGGACCGCCGAGACCTGGCCACGGGTCACCGGTTGCCGGTAGGCGATCACGGCGAGCGTCTCGAGTGCGGCCTGTGTCAACCGAGCCGTCTGGCCCTCGAGCACGAAGCGTCCGACGACGTCGGCGTAGACCGGCGCCGAGTAGATCCGCCAACCCTCCCCCGCGCGCCGGACCTCGAAGCCGCGTGGTCGACCGCCGAGGTCGCCGCGGTACTCGGCGGCGAGCTCGTCGAGGAGCGCCTCGACGCGAGCCGTCGGCAGCGCGAGGACCGTCGCCAGCCGGACGGCCGGGATGGGCTCGTCGGCGACCATGAGCACCGCCTCGAGCGCCGCCAGCGCGCCGCCGGGCAGGTCGTCGACGTCGAAGGCGAGCTCGTCGGCCGCGGCGGACTCGACCGCGGCCGCCTCCTCGACGGGCGACTCGTCGGGAACGGGCTGCTCGGTCATGCGTCCTCCTCGGGTGCCCCGTCACGGGCGAGCTCGGCATCGAGCGTGGTGTCCAGCGTGTCGAAGTCGTCCGACACCTCCACCTCGCCGTCCTCGGCGCCCGTCCACCGCACGGTGAGCTCGCCGAGGGGTGTGACCTGGTCGAACGCGACCGCACCCTCCCGGAACAGCTCCAGCAGCGCGAGGAACCGGGCGACGACGACGATGGTCGCGTCGGCATCCGCGGTGAGCGCGCGGAACGACATCGAGCCCACGTGGCGCAGGCGGTCGACCAGCACGGCGGCCTGCTCCCGGACGCTCACCGCCGGGGCGTGCAGGTGGCTGATGTCGACGCCGGGCGGCGCGGCCCTCGGCATCGACGCCTTCGCCGCCAGCATCGCCAGCTGCTCGGGCCCGATCTGCCAGACCAGCTCGGGCAGCAGCGCCGCGAGGTGGGGCTCGAGCGTCACGAGACGCGGGAACCGGCGGCCCTCGGTGGCGAACCGCTCGGCCAGGTCCGCGGCGACCAGCTTGTACGCGCGGTACTGCAGCAGCCGCGCGAACAGCAGGTCGCGGGCCTCCAGCAGCTCGAGGTCCTCCGCGTCCTCGACGTCGGCCGACGGCAGCAGCCGGGCGGCCTTCATGTCGAGCAGCGTCGCGGCGATGACCAGGAACTCGCTCGCCTGGCCGAGGTCCCACTCCTTCTCCGCGGCGCGGATGTGCGCGATGAACTCGTCGGTGACCTGCGCGAGCGCGACCTCGGTGACGTCGAGCTTGTGCTTGGCGATCAGGCCGAGCAGGAGGTCGAACGGGCCGCTGAAGTTGGTGAGGTGGACCTCGAAGCCCTGCGTCCCCACAGGGGCGGGCGCGGCCGAGGAAGCCGTCGCGACGGGCTGCTCAGGGACCGCGCGCTGGTCAGGCGGCGTCGCCACGGGCGACGAGCTCACGGGCCAGCTGGCGGTAGGCGGCCGCACCGGCGTGCGTCGGGGCGTAGGTGGTGATGGGCTCGGCCGCCACCGTCGCGTCGGGGAACTTGACCGTGCGGCTGATGACCGTGTGCAGCAGCGTGTCGCCGAACGCCTCGTTCACGCGTGCGACGACCTCGCGCGCGTGCAGCGTGCGGGGGTCGTACATCGTGGCCAGGATGCCGTCGACCTCGAGCCGCGGGTTGAGCCGGTCACGCACCTTCTCGATGGTCTCGACCAGCAGCGCGACGCCGCGCAGCGCGAAGAACTCGCACTCGAGCGGGATGAGGACGCCGTGCGCGGCGGTCAGGGCGTTGACCGTGAGCAGGCCGAGGGACGGCTGGCAGTCGATCATCACGACGTCGTAGTCGTCGAGGATCGGGCGCAGCGTCCGCGAGAGCACCGACTCCCGGGCGACCTCCCCCACCAGCTGGACCTCGGCCGCCGAGAGGTCGATGTTCGCCGGCAGCAGGTCGAGGCCCGGGGTCGCCGTCTGCTGGATGAGCGAGCGGATGTCCGCGTCGCGCTCCATGAGCAGGTTGTAGACCGTGCGGTCCAGCTCGTGCGGGCTGATGCCCAGGCCCACCGACGCGGCCCCCTGCGGGTCGAAGTCGACGATGAGCACCTTGCGGCCGTACTCGGCGAGCGCGGCGGCCAGATTGATGGTGGTCGTCGTCTTGCCGACGCCGCCCTTCTGGTTGCACAGAGCGATGACGCGGGCCGGACCGTGGGAGGCGAGCGGCGGGGGCTCGGGGAAGACGGGCATCGGCCGCCCGACGGCGTCGAGCTGCGGGTCGGTCGTCTGCTGGCTCACCACGCGGGACAACCTACCGGAGCACGCGGCCCGATGACCGCGCGACAGACCGGGGCGGGCGTGACGCTCATCGCGCCCGCGGGTGCGCGGCGGCGTAGACCTCGCGCAGCGTGTCCGGGGTGACCATCGTGTAGATCTGCGTCGTCGTCACCGACGCGTGCCCCAGCAGCTCCTGCACCACGCGCACGTCCGCGCCGCCGGCCAGCAGGTGGGTGGCGAACGAGTGCCGCAGCGTGTGCGGCGAGATGTGCTCGGCACCGACCAGCCCGGCCCGCTCGGCGGCGACCCGGAGCACCGCCCATGCGCTCTGCCGGCTGAGCCGGGCCCCGCGCGTGTTCAGGAAGACGCCGGGCGACCCGCCCTTGCTCCCGACCGCCAGCGCAGGGCGCCCCCGCACCAGGTAGGCCTCGACGGCCTCCAGGGCGAACGACCCGAGCGGCACCACGCGCTCCTTGCTGCCCTTGCCGAACAGCCGTACGGCGGCCCGGCCCGGCGTGCGGTCGAGGTCGTCGACGTCCAGCCCGACCGCCTCCGAGATGCGCGCCCCGGTGCCGTACACGAGCTCGAGCAGCGCCCGGTCGCGCAGCGGGACGCTGCCGTCGCCCAGGCCGGCCGCGTCCAGCAGCCGCTCGACGTCGTCGACGGAGATCGCCTTCGGCAGCCGCTTCGGCTGGGCGGGGGGCTTGACCGTGCTGGCCGGGTCGAGGTTCGTCATCCCGTCGAGCAGCAGGAACTTGTGCCAGCCCCGGACCGCGACGACGATCCGCGCCGCCGAGGACGCCGACAGCGCGCTTCGTCCGTCGGAACCGGTGCGCACCGCGAGCAGGAAGCCCTCGACGTCCTGCTCGTCGACGTCGCCGGGCGTCGCGCGCCCGAGCCCGTGCAGGAACGCCGTGTACCGCGCGAGGTCCCGGCGGTAGGCCAGCAGGGTGTTGATGGACAGGCCGCGTTCGACCGTCAGGTGCGCCAGGTAGACCTCGAGCGCCTCGTCGATCGGCGTCGCGCTCATGTGACGCTCATCAGAAGGGCAGGAACACGTCCACCGCGATCGCGACGGACAGCAGCGTGAGGTACGTGATCGACGCGTGGAAGACGCTCATCGCCTTGAGCTTGCCCGCCTCCGGGTGCTCCGCCCGCCGCAGCAGGCCGATGCACGACCAGAGGAACCAGAGCCCGAGGGCCAGGGCGACGACGCCGTAGACCCAGGTCATGCCCTGCACGGGGACCAGCAGGAGCGAGCACGCGATCATGGCGACCGTGTACGCGATCATCTCCCGCGCGACCTTGGTGTCCTTGGCGACCACCGGCAGCATCGGGACGCCCGCGGCCGCGTAGTCGCGCCGGAACTTCATCGACAGCGGCCAGTAGTGCGGCGGCGTCCAGAAGAAGATCACGCCGAACAGCAGCGCCGCGGTCCACGACACGCCGCCCGTGACGGCCGACCAGCCGATGAGGACCGGCATGCAGCCGGCCGCGCCGCCCCACACGATGTTCTGCGGCGTGCGGCGCTTGAGGATCATCGTGTAGCCGACGACGTAGATGAGGATCGCGATCGCGGTGAGCCAGGCGGAGGCCGGGTTCACCATGACGGCGAGCCAGGCCAACGACGCGACGCCCAGCGCGAGCCCGAAGATCAGTGCCGCCCGCGGGGAGATCTCGCCGGTGACGATCGGCCGCCGCTTGGTGCGGTTCATGATCTTGTCGATGTCGCGGTCGAGGTAGCAGTTCAGGACGTTGGCCGAGCCGGCCGCGGCCGCCCCGCCGACGAGCGTCGCGACGACCAGCCCGAGGCTGGGGAACCCGCCCTCGGCCAGGATCATCGTCGGCAACGTGGTGACCAGCAGCAGCTCGATGACGCGCGGCTTGGTCAGCGCGATGTACGGACCGACCTTGCTGCGCACCCGGCCGACCGGACCGGCCGGGGCGATGGCAGCAGCAGCTGTCGGGGTCGACGCGGAGGACGCTCCGGCGTCTTCGACTGACAGGGGGCTGCTGAGGCGCACGCGCTGCGGTTCCGTTCGTGTTCCGAGAGGGGAAAGGTCGCGCAGCCATGCTACGGCCTGCACCTGCGCCGGGGCGCGACGCGGGCCCCGGATCGCCGCAGGGACCGTGTGAGTTCTGTCGCTCGGCGCTCCCGTGGTCACGCCCGGCGGTGGTGCCCAGGTGCGCTATAAGGTCGGAAGGCACGGTCCGACGACCGCCGAGACGGCGTGACGTCCCACCTGCCCGGCATCCCGCTGTGGGTGCTCGATCTCGTCCGACACGACATCCGGCCGACGGCGCGGGTGGAAATGAGGTGCGGTGAACGCGAAGGCTCCCCTGGCCACGACGGTCGGTTGGACCGACCTCGACCTGCGGGCGGTGGACACCGTGCGTGTCCTGGCCGCCGACGCGGTCGAGAAGGTCGGCAACGGCCACCCTGGGACGGCGATCAGCCTGGCCCCGGCCGCCTACCTGCTCTACCAGAACGTGCTCAGGCACGACCCGGCGGACCCGCACTGGCTCGGCCGGGACCGGTTCATCCTCTCCGCGGGACACTCCAGCCTGACCCAGTACATACAGCTCTACCTCGCCGGCTTCGGGCTCGAGCTCGAGGACCTGGAGGCGCTGCGCACCTGGGGCTCCAAGACCCCCGGGCACCCGGAGTACAAGCACACGACCGGCGTCGAGATCACCACGGGCCCGCTGGGCCAGGGCCTCGCCTCCGCCGTCGGCTTCGCGATGGCGTCGCGGCGCGAGCGCGGGCTGCTCGACCCCGAGGCCGCGCCGGGCACCAGCCCGTTCGACCACTTCGTCTACGTCATCGCCTCCGACGGCGACCTGCAGGAGGGCGTCACCTCCGAGGCGTCGTCGATCGCCGGCACCCAGGAGCTCGGCAACCTCATCGTGCTGTGGGACGACAACCACATCTCGATCGAGGGCGACACCGAGATCGCCTTCACCGAGGACGTCGTCGCGCGCTATGAGGCGTACGGCTGGCACGTCCAGTTCGTCGACTGGACCGGCGGTCCCGACGGGTACCGCGAGGACGTCGACGCCCTGCACGCCGCGATCGAGGCCGCCAAGGCCGTCACCGACCGCCCGTCGTTCATCGGCCTGCGCACCCTCATCGCGTGGCCGACGCCCACGAAGACCAACGACCACTCGTCGCACGGGTCCAAGCTCGGCGGCGAGGCGATCAAGGGTCTCAAGGAGCTGCTGGGCTTCGACCCCGAGAAGACGTTCKAGGTCGACCCCGAGGTCATCGCGCACACCCGCGGACTGTCGGAGCGCACCGCGCCGGTGAAGGCCGAGTGGCAGGCCGCGTTCGACGCCTGGCGCGCCGCCAACTCCGACAACGCGGCGCTGCTCGACCGGCTCGTCGCCGGTGACCTTCCGGACGGCTGGACCGACGCGCTCCCCGTGTTCCCCGCGGGCAAGGCCGTCGCCACCCGCGCGGCGTCCGGCGAGGTGCTCAGCGCGCTCGCGCCGGTGCTGCCCGAGCTGTGGGGCGGCTCGGCCGACCTCGCGGGCTCCAACAACACGACGATGAAGGGCGAGCCGTCCTTCCTCCCCGCCAAGCGCTCGACCCACGAGTTCGCGGGCGACGAGTTCGGTCGCACGCTGCACTTCGGCATCCGCGAGCACGCGATGGGCGCGATCCTGTCGGGCATCCGGCTGCACGGCCTCACCCGGCCGTACGGCGGGACGTTCTTCACGTTCAGCGACTACATGCGCGGCTCGGTCCGGCTCGCCTCCCTCATGGGGGTGCCCGCGGTCTACGTGTGGACGCACGACTCCATCGGTCTCGGCGAGGACGGCCCGACGCACCAGCCGATCGAGCACCTCGCGGCCGTCCGCGCGATCCCCGGTCTCTCCGTGGTCCGCCCGGCCGACGCCAACGAGACGGCGGCGGCGTGGGCCGCGACCATCGAGCACACCAGCGGGCCTGTCGCCCTCGTCCTCACGCGCCAGAACGTCCCGACGTTCCCGCGCGGCGAGGACGGCTTCGCGACGACCGAGGGCGTGGCTCGTGGCGCCTACGTCCTGCTCGAGGCGAGCAGCGGGACGCCGGACGTCATCCTCATCGGCACCGGGTCCGAGGTGCAGCTCGCCGTCGCCGCGCGGGAGACGCTCGAGGCCGCCGGTGTGGCCACCCGCGTGGTCTCCGCGCCGTCGCTCGAGTGGTTCGCCGAGCAGGACGAGGACTACCGCCAGTCGGTGCTGCCCTCGTCGGTCAAGGCGCGCGTCTCGGTCGAGGCAGGCATCGCGCTGTCCTGGCACAAGATCGTCGGCGACGCCGGCCGCTCGGTCTCGATCGAGCACTACGGCGCGTCCGCGGACGACAAGACGCTCTTCCGCGAGTTCGGGTTCACGCCCGAGGCGGTCGTCGCCGCCGCGCACGAGTCGATCGCGGCAGCGCGCGGAGGTGCCGGTCCGGCGACCACCGCGGGCCTCCCGAACAACGCTGGTCTGACCGGCGACCAGCAGGTCTGAGTCTGAACGGTCACGCCGCCCCGGCACGACCGGGGCGGCGTGCGGGAGAAGGGGATCGACCATGGCACCGAGCAGCACCCCCCTGGCACGGCTGGCGGACGCCGGCGTCGCGATCTGGCTGGACGACCTCTCGCGCGAGCGGCTGCGCACGGGGAACCTCGCCCAGCTGGTCGCCGACAAGGGCGTCGTCGGCGTGACCACCAACCCGTCGATCTTCGCGAGCGCGCTCGCGAAGGGCGACGCCTACGACGAGCAGCTCCGGGAGCTGGCCGCGGACGGCGCCGACGTCGACGCCGCGGTGTTCCGGATCACGACCGACGACGTGCGGCAGGCGGCGGACGTGCTCCGCCCGGTCTACGACGCCACCGACGGGGTGGACGGACGGGTGTCCATCGAGGTGGACCCGCGGCTCGCCAAGGACACCGAGGCCACGATCGCCTCCGCCAAGTCGCTCTGGTCGACGGTGGACCGGCCGAACGTCTTCATCAAGATCCCGGCCACCCGCGAGGGTCTCCCGGCCATCACGGCCGTGCTCGCCGAGGGCATCAGCGTCAACGTCACGCTGATCTTCTCGCTCGAGCGCTACGGCGCGGTCCTCGACGCGTTCGAGAGCGGCCTGGAGAAGGCGAAGGCCAACGGGCACGACCTGGCGCCGATCGCCTCGGTGGCCTCGTTCTTCGTCTCGCGCGTCGACACGGCGATCGACCCGCTGCTCGACAAGATCGGCACCCCCGAGGCCGCCGCGCTGCGCGGCAAGGCGGCCATCGCCAACGCCCGCCTCGCGTACGGGCTCTACCAGGAGGTCGTCGCCGACGAGCGCTGGACGGCCCTCGCCGCCGCCGGAGCACACCCTCAGCGGCCCCTCTGGGCGTCCACGGGCGTCAAGGACAAGGCGTACCCGGACACGCTCTACGTCGACGAGCTCGTCGTGGCCGGCGTGGTCAACACCATGCCGGAGAAGACGCTGGACGCGGTGGCGGACCACGGAGGCGACGCCCACGACACGGTCACGGGGACCCGAGCCGAGGCCGAGGCCGTGATCGCGGGCCTGCGCGACCTCGGCATCGACATCGACGACGTCACCGAGCAGCTGGAGGTCGAGGGCGTGGACAAGTTCACCGCGAGCTGGGGTGAGCTCCTGACCACCGTCTCCGACGGCCTCGCCGGCGCCGCCAAGCAGGTCACGTCCGGGGACGCCAGGTGAGTCCGAACAAGGTCGGGCCGGGCCAGAACCCGCTCCGGGACCCCCGCGACCGCCGACTCCCCCGGATCGCCGGCCCCTGCGGCCTCGTGATCTTCGGGGTCACGGGCGACCTCGCGCGCAAGAAGCTCATGCCCGCGGTGTACGACCTCACCAACCGCGGCCTGCTCCCGCCGGGCTTCGCGCTCACCGGCTTCGCCCGGCGCGACTGGGCGACGCAGGACTTCGCGGAGATCGTGCACGACTCGGTCAAGGAGCACGCCCGGACGCCGTTCCGGGAGGCCACGTGGCGCCAGCTGTCGGAGGGCATCCGGTTCGTCCAGGGCACCTTCGACGACGACGACGCGTTCGACCGGCTGCGCGACACCGTCGAGGAGCTCGACGTGTCCCGGGGCACGGGCGGCAACCACGCGTTCTACCTGTCGATCCCGCCGAGCTCGTTCCCGGTCGTGTGCAAGCAGCTGGCCCGGTCAGGGCTCTCCCAGCCCGCGGAAGGGACGTGGCGCCGCGTCGTCATCGAGAAGCCGTTCGGCCACGACCTCGCCAGCGCGCGTGAGCTCAACGACATCGTGTCGGACGTCTTCCGCCCCGACGACATCTTCCGGATCGACCACTACCTGGGCAAGGAGACGGTGCAGAACCTGCTGGCCCTGCGCTTCGCCAACCAGCTGTACGAGCCCATCTGGAACGCCAACTACGTCGACCACGTGCAGATCACGATGGCCGAGGACATCGGCATCGGCGGCCGCGCGGGCTACTACGACGGCATCGGCGCGGCCCGGGACGTCATCCAGAACCACCTCCTGCAGCTGCTCGCCCTCACGGCGATGGAGGAGCCGGCCTCGTTCGAGGCACAGAGCCTCACCGCGGAGAAGA
Organism: Cellulomonas sp. P1_C4; assembly: GCF_056406355.1. Taxonomy (NCBI): domain Bacteria; kingdom Bacillati; phylum Actinomycetota; class Actinomycetes; order Micrococcales; family Cellulomonadaceae; genus Cellulomonas; species Cellulomonas sp. P1_C4. The sequence goes on from NZ_JBFUAI010000006.1 coordinate 9,204, forward strand.
TCAAGGTCCTCTCGGCCGTCAAGCTCCCCCGCGACCTCGGCAAGCACACGGCCCGCGGGCAGTACGCCGCGGGCTGGCAGGGCGGCGAGAAGGTCGTCGGCTACCTCGAGGAGGAGGGCTTCGACCCGAACTCCACCACCGAGACGTTCGCCGCCATCCGGGTCGACATCGACAACCGCCGCTGGGCCGGCGTGCCCTTCTACCTGCGGACCGGCAAGCGGCTCGGGCGCCGGGTCACCGAGATCGCGGTCGTCTTCAAGCGCGCGCCCCACCTGCCGTTCGAGTCGACCGCCACGGAGGAGCTGGGCAAGAACGCCCTGGTCATCCGCGTGCAGCCGGACGAGGGCGTGACCCTGCGGTTCGGCGCCAAGGTGCCCGGCACAGCCATGGAGGTCCGTGACGTCACGATGGACTTCGGCTACGGCCACGCCTTCACCGAGTCCTCCCCCGAGGCCTACGAGCGCCTCATCCTCGACGTCCTCCTGGGCGACCCGCCGCTGTTCCCGCGGCACGAGGAGGTCGAGCTGGCCTGGAAGGTGCTCGACCCGGTCACGTCGTACTGGGCCGGCAAGGGCAAGCCGGAGGAGTACCGATCGGGCACATGGGGCCCGGAGTCGGCGGACAAGATGATGGCCCGCGACGGGCGCGTCTGGAGGCGGCCATGATCATCGAGATGCCCGACACCACCACCCGCGACATCAACAAGCGCCTGCTCAAGGAACGCGACGAGGGCGGCGCGATCGCCCTCGGCCGCGTGCTGACCCTGATCATCCCCGTGGGTGACCGGGACCCCGACGAGGCGATCGACGCCGCGAACGACGCCAGCCGCGAGCACCCGTGCCGCGTCATCGTCATCGCGAACGACACCAAGGAGCGGACGTCCACGCTGGACGCCCAGATCCGGCTCGGCGGCGACGCAGGCGCGAGCGAGGTGCTGGTGCTGCGCCCGTCCGGGCAGCTCGAGCGCCACCTGGACACGCTCGTCATCCCGTTGCTGCTCCCCGACACACCCATCGTCACCTGGTGGCCCTACGAGATCCCCGAGAACGTCGCCGAGGCGCAGCTCGGTCGCATGGCGACCCGCCGCATCACCGACTCGACCCAGGTCGCACGCCCGAACGCGGCGCTGCGCAAGCTCGCCGCGTCCCACGTCGACGGCAACACGGACCTCGCGTGGACCCGCGCGACACTCTGGCGCGGGCTCATCGCCGCGACACTCGACCAGCCACCCTACGAGCCGGTGCACAAGGCCGTCGTCGTCGGCGAGAGCAGCCACCCGTCGGTCGACCTGATGGCCGCGTGGCTCGCCTACGCGCTGAAGGTCCCCGTCGAGGTCGAGCGCGTCAAGGACGCACTGGCGATCACGCAGGTGCGGCTGGAGCGCTCGTCGGGCGACATCGTGCTCGACCGCCCGGACGGCAAGACGGCCGCCCTGCGGCAGCCCGAACAGCCCGAGCACCGGATCGCCCTGCCCATCCGCCAGCTGCGCGAGTGCCTGGCCGAGGAGCTGCGGCGGCTCGACGCGGACGAGGTCTACGGCGAGGTGCTGCAGAAGGGTCTCGCGAGGATCGACGCATGACCCGCGACGTCGTCGTCCACCCGGACGCACGGGTGCTCGCGGAGTCGGTGGCGGCCCGGCTGCTCACGCACCTGGTCGACGTGCAGTCGCACCGCTCCCCCGTGCACGTCGTGCTCACGGGCGGCACGGTAGGCATCGCGTCGCTGAAGGCCGTCGCGGCGAGCCCGGTGCGGGACGCCGTCGACTGGTCCGGCGTGCACCTGTGGTGGGGCGACGAGCGGTTCCTGCCCGACGGAGATCCCGACCGCAACGAGACACAGGCGCGGGACGCCCTCATTGACGCGCTGGGCGACGCCCTGCCGCTCGAGAACGTGCACGTCATCCCCGCCCGGTCCGACTACGTGCCGACGCCCGAGGCATCGGCCGACGCCTACGCGCAGACGTTCGCGGAGGCGGGTTCACCGGCCTTCGACGTGCTGCTGCTCGGCATGKGGCCCGACGGGCACGTCGCGTCGCTGTTCCCGGGCCACGAGGCGCTGACGGTCACCGGCCGACCCACGGTCGGTGTCCACGGCTCCCCCAAGCCGCCGCCGGAGCGCGTCTCGCTGACCTACGACGCCATCCACGCCGCGCGCGAGGTCTGGGTGGTCGCGTCCGGTGCGGAGAAGGCCACCGCCGTCGCCTCGGCGCTGCGCGGTGCCCCGGTGACCACGACACCGGCCTCGGGCGCCCTGGGGACCGAGCGGACGCTCTGGCTGGTGGACATCGCCGCGACCGAGGGCCTGGGCACCCCCGCCGCGCTGTCCACCGCGTCGTCGGCGTTCCCGGCCCCGGCCGAGACGGAGGCCGACCTCTGGACCCGGGTCGACCACTACTTCGGCGCGCTCGTGCCCGAGGACGTCGCGCTGAGGGACACCCGGCACGCCGCCGCGTCCGGCGGTCTGCCCGACATCGCCGTCGCCCCCAACCAGGGCAAGCTCCTGCACCTGCTGGCGCAGGCCACAGGCGCGCGGCGGATCCTCGAGGTGGGCACGCTCGGCGGGTACAGCACGCTGTGGCTCGCCCGCGCCCTGCCCGCCGACGGCCACCTCACCACCCTCGAGCTCGAGCCCGAGCACGCCCGCGTGGCGACGGGGTCCCTGACCCGTGCCGGCGTGGACGGGCTGGTCGACGTCCTCGTGGGTCGGGCGGCCGACACCCTCGACGGGCTGATCGCCGACGGGACCGAGCCCTTCGACCTGGTGTTCATCGACGCCGACAAGGAGTCGATCCCGCACTACCTCGAGCAGACGCTGTCGCTCACGCACCCGGGGTCGGTGGTGATCGTCGACAACGTGGTCCGCGGCGGTGCCGTGGTCGACGCCAACCACCCGGACGAGCGCGTCCAGGGCGTGCGCGCGATGGTCGAGCTGCTCAGCAACCACCGGCGCTACGACGGCACCGTGATCCAGACGGTGGGCACCAAGGGGTACGACGGGTTCGCCCTGCTCCGCGTGCTCGACTGAGACCGGATGACGACGAAGGGCCCCCGAGTCTCGGGGGCCCTTCGTCGTCTGTGCTGGGTCAGCCGCCGCGCTTGGCGCGCAGGGCCGCGAGTGCCTCGTCGAGGATCGCGGCGCCGTCCTCGTCGGACCGCCGCTCCTTCACGTAGGCGAGGTGCGTCTTGTACGGCTCGTTCTTCGACGGCGACGGAGGGTTCTCCTGATCCTGCCCGGCGGGGAACCCGCAGCGGGGGCAGTCCCAGGTCACCGGGGCGTCGAGTGCCGCTTCCTCGGCGAAGCTGGGGCGCGTCTCGTGGCCGTTGGCGCACCAGTACGACACCCAGATCCGTGGAGCGGTGTCCCCGCGCTCGGCCTCGCCCATCGGGCCGGCGCCGACTCGCGACCCCCTGATCGCACTACCGCTCGCCATCGTCTACCGCCTCAGACCGTACGCTCGAGGAGACCGAGCAGGATGATGATCGCCGTCCACAGGAGCGCGGTGCCGATCGTGATGCGGTTCAGGTTCCGCTCCGCCACGCCTGAGCTTCCGGCGCTGCTCGTGATGCCGCCACCGAACATGTCCGACAGGCCACCGCCCTTGCCCTTGTGCAGCAGGACGAGCGGGATGAGCAGGAGGCTGGTCAGCACCAGCAGCACAGAGAGCGCGATACGAAGGCCAGTCACGTCGGTGTCAGTTCCTTACTGGGCGGGCACGTCGACGGCGGCTGAGCCGGCGACGTTGCGGTGGACCGCGGTACAGGGTAGGCGACGAGTGGGGCGATAAGCCACCACCTCGCCCAGGCGGGTCCCAGCAGTCTCCCGGGACCCACCTGCGACGGCCTCAGAGACCGACGGCGTGCGACTGGTAGCGCGCGATCGCGGCGAACTCCTCGGGGTCCAGGCTCGCGCCGCCGACGAGCGCGCCGTCGACGTCGGGCTTGGCCATGATCGAGGCGACGTTCGACGACTTCACGGAACCGCCGTAGAGCACGCGCACCGCGTCGGCCGTCGCGGCGTCGTACAGCTCGCCGATCCGGGTGCGGATGGCCGCGGCCAGCTCCTGCGCGTCCTCGGGGGTCGCCGTCTCGCCGGTGCCGATGGCCCACACGGGCTCGTAGGCGACGACAATCGTGGCGACCTGCTCGGCCGTGAGGCCGGCCAGCGCGCCGTCCAGCTGCGCGAGCGTGTGCGGCACGTGCTCGCCGGCCTTGCGGACGTCGAGCACCTCCCCGACGCACAGGATGGGGATCAGGCCGGCGCTGAGCGCGGACTTGACCTTCGCGTTGACCAGCTCGTCGGACTCGTTGTGGTACTCGCGGCGCTCCGAGTGGCCCACCGCGACGTACGTGACGCCGAGCTTGGCCAGGAACGCCGGCGAGATCTCGCCCGTGTACGCCCCGGAGGTGTGCGCCGACACGTCCTGCGCGCCGTAGACGAGCTCGAGCTTGTCGGCGTCCACGAGCGTCTGGACGCTGCGCAGGTCGGTGAACGGCGGCAGCACGGCCACCTCGACCTTGGCGAAGTCGTGCCGGGCGTCCTTGAGCGTCCACGCGAGCTTCTGCACCGTGTGCGTGGCCTGGTGGTGGTCCAGGTTCATCTTCCAGTTGCCCGCCATCAGCGGGGTACGAGTCGCCACGATCAGTCCTCCAGAACCGCGATGCCGGGGAGCGTCTTGCCCTCGAGGAACTCGAGGCTCGCGCCACCACCGGTCGAGATGTGTCCGAACCCGGCCTCGTCGAAGCCGAGCGTGCGCACGGCCGCGGCGGAGTCGCCACCGCCGACGATCGTGAAGCCGCCGTTGGTGCCCGCGTCGACCAGCGCCTGCGCGACGGCGCGCGTGCCGCCGGAGAACGCCTCGAACTCGAACACGCCCGCCGGGCCGTTCCAGACGATGGTCTTGGCGTCGACGATCTTGCTCGCGAAGAGCTTGCTGGACTCGGGGCCGATGTCGAGCCCGATCTTGCCGTCGGGAATCGCGTCGGCCGGGACGACCTGCGCCGGAGAGTCCGCCTTGAACTCGTCGGCGACGACGATGTCCGTCGGCAGCACGATCTCGACGCCGGCCTCCTCGGCCTGCGCCAGGTAGCCCTTGACCGTCTCGATCTGGTCCGCCTCGAGCAGCGAGTTGCCGACCGAGTGGCCCTTGGCCGCCAGGAAGGTGAAGAGCATGCCGCCGCCGATGAGCAGGCGGTCCGCCTTGGTCAGCAGGTTGGCGATGACGCCGAGCTTGTCGGACACCTTCGAGCCGCCGAGGACGACCACGTAGGGCCGCTCGGGGTCGTCGGTCGCCTTGCGCAGCGACGCGACCTCCTTGAGGACGAGCTTGCCGACGGCGTGCGGCAGCACCAGCGCGACGTCGTAGACCGAGGCCTGCTTGCGGTGTACGACGCCGAAGCCGTCGGACACGAAGACATCGGCCAGCTCTGCCAGCTCGCCGGCCAGCTCCGCGCGCTCGGCGTCGACCTTGGACGTCTCCCGCGGGTCGAACCGGATGTTCTCGAGCAGGGCGATCTCGCCGTCCTGCAGCGCCGCCACGGTGGCCTTCGCCGAGTCGCCGACGACGTCCGTCGCCAGGGCCACGGGCTGGCCGAGCAGCTCGGAGAGGCGCGCGGCGACGGGCGCGAGCGAGTACTTGTCCTCGGGGGCACCCTTCGGGCGGCCGAGGTGGGCTGTGACGACGACCCGCGCGCCGGCGGCGAGGAGCGCCTGGAGCGTCGGGAGGGCCGCGCGCACGCGGCCGTCGTCGGTGATGGTCGTGCCGTCGAGCGGCACGTTGAAGTCGGAGCGGACGAGCACGCGCTTGCCGCGCAGGTCGCCGAGGTCCTCGATGGTCTTCATGCGTCTTCTTCCCTTGACTCGAGCAGGGCCGGACACGGCAGCGTCCGCGTGCGCCGGGGCCACAAGGGCCGGGGCGCACGCGGACGCATGACCGTCACTACAGGTGCGACGTGACCGTCAGAGACGCTCGCCGACGTACGTGGTGAGCGCGACGAGGCTGTTCGAGTAGCCCCACTCGTTGTCGTACCAGGCGATGATCTTGACCAGGTCGCCGCTCACCTTGGTGAGCTTCGAGTCGAAGATGCTCTGGTGCGGGTTCGTGACGATGTCGCTCGACACGATCTCGTCGTCGACGTACTCGAGGATGCCCTTGAGCGGGCCGTCGGCGGCGGCCTTGACCGCGGCGTTGACCTCCTCGACGGTGACCTCGCGCGACGCCGTGAACGTCAGGTCCGTGGCCGAGCCCGTGATGACCGGGACGCGGAGGGCGAAGCCGTCGAGCTTGCCCTTGAGCTCCGGGAGCACGAGCGCGACGGCCTTGGCCGCACCGGTGGACGTGGGGACGATGTTCTGCGCGGCGGCGCGGGCGCGACGCAGGTCCTTGTGGGGGCCGTCCTGCAGGTTCTGGTCACCCGTGTAGGCGTGGATCGTGGTCATGAGGCCACGCTCGATGCCGATCGAGTCGTTGAGCGCCTTGGCCACGGGGGCCAGGCAGTTCGTGGTGCACGACGCGTTCGAGATGATGTGCTGCGTCGCGGCGTCGTACGACTCGTGGTTCACGCCGACGACGAACGTCGCGTCCTCGTTCTTCGCCGGGGCGGAGATGATGACCTTCTTGGCGCCGGCCTCGAGGTGGGCCTTCGCCTTGGTGGCGTCCGTGAAGAAGCCGGTCGACTCGATGACGATGTCCGCGCCCAGCTCCTTCCAGGGGAGGCTGGCGGGGTCGCGCTCGGCGAGGGCACGGATCTTCTTGCCGTCGACGATGATGTTCTCGTCGTCGAAGTCGACGCTGAGCGGGAAACGACCGAGCACCGTGTCGTACTTCAGCAGGTGCGCGAGCGTCTTGTTGTCCGTGAGGTCGTTCACGCCGACGATCTCGATGTCGGCACCGGACGCGATGATCGCCCGGTAGAAGTTACGCCCGATACGGCCGAAGCCGTTGATACCGACGCGGATGGTCACTTGCCCTCCTCGGCAGCGCCGACGGGGGGCCGGCGCACACATTTTGGTGATGGGGTCACGCACGCCGCTGTGCGCTCCGGACGTCTACGGCACGGGCTGTCTCACATGCCCAACACGTGACCGTCGTGTGACGTTCGGATGACATGACCCTATACCAGTGACCGGGCTCACGCGGTGACGAAGGTCCCTCGTGAGACGGCCGCGGGGGCACCGCGGGCCAGGTCAGAGATCGAGCAGGTCCGGGCTGAGCCCGGCCTCGGTGTCCGGGATCCCCAGCTCCGCGGCACGCTTGTCCGCGGTCGCCAGCAGGCGCCGGATGCGGCCCGCCACGGCGTCCTTGGTCAGCGTGGGCACGGCGAGCTTGCCCAGCTCCTCCAGCGACGCCTCCTTGTGCGCGAGCCGCAGCTCCCCGGCCTCGCGCAGGTGCTCCGGCAGCTCGTCGCCGAGGATCTCGAAGGCCCGCTCGACGCGGGCACCCGCGGCGACCGCGGCGCGCGCCGAGCGGCGCAGGTTCGCGTCGTCGAAGTTGGCGAGCCGGTTGGCCGTGCCGCGGACCTCGCGCCGCACGCGGCGTTCCTCCCAGACCAGCACGGTCTCGTGCGCGCCGAGCCGGGTGAGCATCGCGCTGATCGCGTCACCGTCGCGGATGACAACGCGGTCGATGCCTCGGACCTCGCGCGCCTTGGCGGCGATGCCCAGCCGACGCGCGGCCCCGACGAGCGCGAGCGCCGCCTCCGGGCCGGGGCACGTGACCTCGAGCGCCGACGACCGGCCCGGCTCGGTGAGTGAGCCGTGCGCGAGGAACGCGCCGCGCCAGGCCGCCTCGGCCTCCGCGACGCCAGCCGACACGACCTGCGGCGGCAGCCCACGGACGGGACGTCCCCGGTTGTCGAGCAGACCCGTCTGGCGGGCGAGCGACTCGCCGTCCTTGACGACGCGGACCACGTACCGGCTGCCGCGGCGCAGACCGCCGCCCGACACGACGATGACCTCGCTCTCGTGCCCGTACACCTCGGCGATCGCCTGTCGCAGACGCCGGGCGGCGATGCCCGTGTCCAGCTCCGCCTCGATGACGATCCGACCCGAGATGATGTGCAAGCCCCCGGCGAACCTCAGGGTGGCCGAGACCTCGGCCTTCCGTGAGGACGTCTTGTCCACCTTCAGACGGGCGAGCTCGTCCTTCACCTGTGCCGTCAACGCCATGGCTGCATCCTGCCATTGCAGGACACGTGCCCGGGACCGCTCCCGTCACCTACCTGGCCGGGTTCTCGCGGGTCCCGACATCCCCGAGGAAGCCGTCCAGCACGTCGGAGTAGGCCCCAGCGAGCCGCAGCGGGTCGTGCCGCGGCGTGCCGTCGCCCCGGCTGACCTGCCGCAGCAGGAGACGTGCCCCCAGGTCCGCGCTCCGCGCGGCAAGCGCCGCGACGTCCTCGACGGCAGACGGGTCCGCGACGACGGCGTCCACCCGGAGCTCGGGCGCGTGCACCCGGAGCACGTCGAGGTACTGGTCGGCGCTCATGCCCGCCGTCTCCCCCGATTCACCCGACGAGAGGTTGAGGGTCAGGATCGTGCGCGCCCCCGTTCGGCCCAGCGCGTCGCGCAGCCCAGGCACCAGCAGGTGCGGGAGGACTGACGTGTACCAGGAGCCCGGCCCGAGGACGACCCAGTCGGCGGACTCGATGGCCTCCACGGCCTCCGGGCACGCGGGCGGGTCCGCGGGTTCGAGGCGCACCTGCGTGATGGTCCCGCTCGTGACGGCGACGGCGCTCTGCCCGACCACGAGGCTGGTGGCTCCCCCGGGCTCGACGACGTCGGCCTCGATGAGCAACGGCACGGAGGTCATCGGCAAGACCCGACCGCGGGCGCCCAGCAGCTTGCCCACCCAGTCGAGCCCCTCGACGGTGTCGCCCAGCAGCTCCCAGAGCGCGACGATGAGCAGGTTCCCCACCGCATGGTTGTCCAGGTCCCCCGACGAGCGGAACCGGTGCTGCAGCAGGTCGCGCCAGGTGCGGCCCCAGTCCGAGTCGTCGCAGAGCGCGGCGAGGGCCATCCGGAGGTCGCCGGGCGGCAGGACGCCGAGCTCGTCGCGCAGGCGGCCCGAGGATCCGCCGTCGTCGGCGACCGTGACGACGGCGGTGATGCGGTCGGTCATCAGCCGGAGGGCCGACAGTGATGCCGACAGGCCGTGCCCACCACCCAGAGCGACGACGGCCGGCGCGGCCGCCCTCATTCCTTGCCGAGGTCGCGGGCCGACACCGCGACGAGGTGCCCCCGCTCCCGCAGCTTCGTCGCGATGGCCTCGCTGACGGCCACCGAGCGGTGCTTGCCGCCCGTGCAGCCGACCGCGATGGTCACGTACCGCTTCTCCTCGTTCAGGTACCCGGCCAGCACCGGCTCGAGGGCGTCGACGTACCGGTCGATGAAGGTCACGGCGCCGGGCAGGCCCAGCACGTAGTCGCGCACCGGGGCGTCGCGTCCCGTGAGGTGCCGCAGCTCGGTGATCCAGTACGGGTTGGCCAGGAACCGCATGTCGACCACGTGGTCGGCGTCCAGCGGGATCCCGTACTTGAACCCGAAGGACACGACCGAGATCCGCAGCACGTCGTCGGCGGCGCTGGCGACCACGGCCCGGACCTCGCGGGCCAGGTCGTGCACGTTGAGCTCCGAGGTGTCGATCAGGGTGTCGGCCCGCTCCCGCAGGTCGGCGAGGATCGCGCGCTCCTCGGCGATGCCGTCGAGGATCCGCCCCTGACCCTGCAGCGGGTGCGGCCGCCGGACCTGCTCGAACCGCCGCACCAGTACCTCGTCCGAGGCGTCGAGGAACAGGATCCGGTACTCGATGCCCGACGCGCGCAGCCCCTGGAGCACGGGCGACAGGTCCCGGAAGAACTCGCGCCCGCGCACGTCGATGACGGCGGCGAGCCGCTGCGCCCCGGCGCCGGCCGGCCCGCTGGTGAGCATCCCGACGAGGTGGGTGAGCATCTGGGCCGGCAGGTTGTCGATGACGTACCAGTCGAGGTCCTCGAGCACCGCGGCGGCCCGCGTGCGGCCCGCACCGGACATGCCGGTGATGATGAGGACCTGCGGCTGGCTCAGGTGGGGCGCCTCGGTGGCCGCCTCGAGGGCGGGGATCCCGGCGGGCACCGTGATCGGCGAAGGCTCGTCGCTCATGCGTCCAGCATGCCAGCCGGCTCGGTAGCCGGGGCTGCCGCCACACCCGGCGCGGCCAGCGCGGCGACCACCGCCGCCGCCGTCCGGTCCCCCATGCCCTGCACGGACGCGATCTCCTCGACCGACGCCGCACGCAGCCGCTTCACGGACCCGAAGTGCCGGAGCAGCGCCGCCTGCCGGGCCGGCCCGAGTCCCGGCACGCCGTCCAGCACCGACGTCGTCATGCCCTTGCTCCGGCGCTTGCGGTGCGCGGTGATCGCGAACCGGTGCGCCTCGTCGCGCAACCGCTGGAGCAGGTAGAGGCCCTCGGAGCTGCGCTGGAGGATCACCGGGTACTCCTCCCCCGGCAACCACACCTCCTCGAGCCGCTTGGCCAGCCCGACCAGGGCGACGTCGTCGATGCCGAGCTCCGCCATGGCCGCAGCGGCCGCCGCGACCTGCGGCGGTCCGCCGTCCACGACGACGAGGTTCGGCGGGTAGGCGAAGCGGACCGGCTTGCCGGTGACCTCGTCGATCGGCCCCGAGCGCAGCGGCTGGTCGTCGTCGTCCTCGCCGATGCCCAGCTCGACGTCCCGCGCATCCGCCCGGTCGGCCAGGTACCGCCGGAACCGCCGGGTGATGACCTCGTGCATGGCCGCCGTGTCGTCGCGCGCGCCCTGCCCCTCCGGACCGCGGACGGTGAACAGCCGGTACTCGCTCTTGCGCGCGAGGCCGTCCTCGAAGACGACCATCGACGCCGACTGGTAGGTGCCCTGGTTGTGCGACACGTCGTAGCACTCGATGCGCAGCGGGGCGGACGCCAGGTCCAGCGCCTCCTGGATCTCCTGCAGCGCCTGGCTGCGGGTGGTCAGGTCGCCCGCGCGCCGGGTGCGGTGCAGCACGAGCGCGTGCTCGGCGTTGCGGTGCACGGTCTCCGCCAGCTCGCGCTTGTCGCCCCGCTGCGGCACGCGCACCGAGACCTTGCTGCCGCGCAGGCCCGTCAGCCACGCCTGCACCTGGTCGACGTCGGGCGGGAGCACGGGGACCAGCACCTCGCGCGGGACCGCCGACGAACCGGGGTCCCCATCACCGGAGGCCTCGTTGCCGTAGATCTGCTGCAAGAGGTGCTCGACGAGCTCGGCGTCGGTGACGTCCTCGACCTTCTCGACCACCCACCCGCGCTGGCCGCGGATGCGTCCGTCGCGCACGTGGAACACCTGGACGGCCGCCTCCAGCTCGTCGCCGGACAGCGCGAAGATGTCCGCGTCCGTGCCGTCCGCCAGCACCACCGCGTTCTTCTCGGTGGCCCGCTCGAGGGTCGCGATGTCGTCGCGCAGGCGTGCCGCGCGCTCGAACTCCAGCTCCGCCGACGCCTCCTTCATGCGCGCCGTCAGCCGCCGCGTGAACTTCGCCGTGTCGCCCGCCATGAAGTCGCAGAAGTCCTGGGCGAGCTGGTGGTGGTCGTCGGGCGAGATGCGGCCGACACAGGGCGCCGAGCACTTGTCGATGTACCCGAGCAGGCAGGGCCGGCCCTGCTGGTGCGCCCGCTTGAACACGCCCGCCGAGCACGTGCGGACCGGGAACACGCGCAGCAGCAGGTCGACGGTCTCGCGGATGGCCCAGGCGTGCGCGTAGGGGCCGAAGTAGCGGGTGCCTATGCGCTTGGCGCCGCGCATCACCTGGATGCGCGGGAACTCGTCGGCCATCGTGACGGCGAGGTACGGATACGACTTGTCGTCCCGGTACTTCACGTTGAAGCGCGGGTCGAACTCCTTGATCCAGGAGTACTCGAGCGCGAGCGCCTCGACCTCGGTGCCCACGACCGTCCACTGCACCGAGGCGGCCGTGGTGACCATCTGCCGGGTGCGCTGGTGCAGGCCGGAGAGGTCCTGGAAGTAGCTGGACAGGCGCGAGCGCAGGCTCTTGGCCTTGCCGACGTAGATGACGCGGCCGTGCTCGTCGCGGAAGCGGTAGACGCCCGGCGAGTCGGGGATCTCCCCCGGTGCGGGGCGGTACGTGGCGGGATCAGCCATGCGTTCGAGCGTAGTTCGCGAGACCGACGCTGCAGACCGCCCACGGCGTTGCCGACGCCGTTACCGTGGAGCGATGGGCCCCCTCCACACGTACTCCGTCGACGTCACCTGGACCGGCGCCGGTGCCACCGGCACGTCGAGCTACACCTCGTACAGCCGCGACCACGAGGTGCGCATCGGCTCGAAGCCCCCGCTCCTCGGGTCGTCGGACCCGTCGTTCCGGGGAGACCCGTCCCGGTACAACCCCGAGGAGCTGCTGGTCAGCGCGCTGGCCCAGTGCCACATGCTCTGGTTCCTGCACCTCGCGTCGGCCGCCGGCGTCGTGGTCGTCGGGTACGAGGACAAGGCCGTGGGCACCATGCGGATCGAGGCGGCGGGCCACGGTCAGTTCCGTGAGGTCGTCCTGCGGCCGCGGGTCACCGTCGCCCCCGGCGCGCACCTGCCCGCGGGCGGCGCGGTGACGGACGCCGTGCTCGGCGGAATCCATCACCAGGCGCACGAGCACTGCTTCATCTCGCGGTCGGTCAACTTCCCCGTCCGGCACGAGCCCGTCCCGGTCCGGATGGCCGTCGCGGGCTGACGTCCCCTCGGCGGGGCCGACCAGCCCCGCGCCGGTCACGCCGGGACGCGCTGCTTGACGGCGCGGCGCTTCTTCACCGGCTGCGCGACCGGTTCGAGCACCTCGGCCAGGAACCGGCCGGTGTGGCTCGCCTCGACCGAGGCAATGTGCTCCGGGGTTCCCTCGGCGATGACCAGGCCACCGCCGCTGCCGCCCTCGGGACCCATGTCGATCACCCAGTCGGCGTTCTTGATGACGTCGAGGTTGTGCTCGATCACGATGACGGAGTTGCCCTTGTCGACCAGCGACTGCAGCACCCCGAGCAGCTTGCGGATGTCCTCGAAGTGCAGACCCGTGGTCGGCTCGTCGAGCACGTAGATCGTGCGCCCGGTCGAGCGCCGCTGGAGCTCCGCGGCGAGCTTGACGCGCTGGGCCTCGCCGCCGGAGAGCGTCGGGGCCGGCTGGCCGAGCCGGACGTATCCGAGGCCCACGTCGACCAGGGTGCGCAGGTGCCGCGAGATCGCGGGCACCGCGGCGAAGAACTCCGCGGCCTCCTCGATCGGCATGTTGAGCACGTCGGCGACCGTCTTGCCCTTGAAGTGCACCTCGAGCGTCTCGCGGTTGTACCGCGCGCCGTGGCAGACCTCGCACGGTACGTAGACGTCGGGCAGGAAGTTCATCTCGATCTTCAGCGTGCCGTCGCCCGAGCACGCCTCGCAGCGGCCGCCCTTGACGTTGAAGGAGAAGCGCCCCGGCGTGTAGCCGCGCACCTTCGCCTCGGTGGTCTCCGCGAAGAGGCGGCGGACGTGGTCCCAGACGCCGGTGTACGTGGCCGGGTTGGACCGCGGCGTGCGGCCGATAGGCCCCTGGTCCACGTGCACGACCTTGTCCAGGTGCTCCAGGCCGGTGACGCGCTTGTGCCGGCCGGCGACCTGCCGGGCGCCGTTGAGCTCGTTGGCCAGCACCGTGTAGAGGATCGCGTTGACCAGCGTCGACTTGCCCGACCCCGAGACGCCGGTGACGGCGGTGAGCACGCCCAGCGGGAACGACACGTCGATGCCCTGCAGGTTGTGCTCGCGGGCCCCGACGACGGTCAGCTGCCGCGCCGTGTCGGTGGGCCGTCGCTCGTTCGGCATCGGGATGGTCCGCCGGCCCGACAGGTACGCCCCCGTCACCGACTCGGTCGACGCCAGCAGGCCCGCGAGGTCGCCCGAGTGGACCACCCGCCCGCCGTGCTCGCCCGCGCCCGGACCGATGTCAACGATCCAGTCCGCCGTGCGGATGGTGTCCTCGTCGTGCTCGACGACGATGAGCGTGTTGCCCAGGTCCCGCAGGCGCGTCAGCGTGTCGATCAGGCGGCGGTTGTCCCGCTGGTGCAGCCCGATGGACGGCTCGTCCAACACGTAGAGCACGCCGACCAGGCCGGAGCCGATCTGCGTCGCCAGCCGGATGCGCTGCGCCTCGCCGCCCGACAGCGTCGCCGCGGGGCGGGTCAGCGACAGGTAGTCGAGGCCCACGTCGAGCAGGAAGCCGAGCCGCGCCTGGATCTCCTTGAGCACCTGCGCGGCGATCGCCTTCTCGCGCTCGCCGAGCTCGAGCCCGTCGAGGAACTCGCGCGCCTCCCGGATGGGCAGGGTGCAGACCTCGGCGATGGACCGACCGCCGACCTTCACGGCGAGGACCTCGGGCTTGAGCCGCGCACCCTCGCACACGGGGCACGGCACCTCGCGCATGAAGGCCTCGTACTTCTCCTTGCTCCAGTCCGAGTCGGTCTCGTTGTGCCGGCGCTCGAGGAACGTGATGACGCCCTCGAACCCGGTCGAGTACTGGCGCTCGCGGCCCCAGCGGTTCTTGTAGCGGACCTTCACCTCGTGGTTCTGTCCGTGCAGCACCGCGTCCTTGGCGCGCTGCGGGAGAGCCCGCCACGGCACGGACGTCGAGAAGCCCATGTCCGCGGCCAGCGCGCTGAGCACCCGGGCGAAGTACTCGCTGGAGATCTGCGACCACGGGGCGACCGCACCGTCGTCGAGCGACAGGTCCTCGTCCGGGACGACCAGGTCGGGGTCCACCTCGAGGCGTGAGCCGATGCCGGTGCACTCCGGGCAGGCGCCGTACGGCGCGTTGAACGAGAACGTCCGCGGCTCGATCTCGTCCAGCGTGAGCACGTGGTCGTTCGGGCAGGCGCGGTGCTCGGAAAACCGACGCTCGCGGTTCAGGTCGTCGATGTCGGCGTCGACCAGCTCGACGACCAGGAGACCGCCGGCCAGGCCGAGCGCTGTCTCGACGGAGTCCGTGAGCCGGCGCTGGACACCCTCGCGGGCGACCAGGCGGTCGATGACGACCTCGATGTCGTGCTTGAGCTTCTTCTCGAGCGCGGGGGGCTCGGTGAGCTGCACGACCTCGCCGTCCACGCGGGCGCGGGCGAAGCCCTTGGCCTGCAGCTCCTTGAACAGGTCCGCGTACTCGCCCTTGCGGCCGCGGACCACCGGCGCGAGGACCTGGTACCGGGTGCCCCCGGGGAGCTCGAGCAGCCGGTCGACGATCTGCTGCGGGGTCTGGGCGGTGACGCGCTCGCCGCAGATCGGGCAGTACTGGGTGCCGGCGCGCGCATACAGCAGCCGCAGGTAGTCGTAGACCTCGGTGATCGTGCCGACCGTCGAGCGCGGGTTGCGGTTGGTCGACTTCTGGTCGATCGACACCGCCGGCGACAGGCCCTCGATGAAGTCGACGTCGGGCTTGTCCATCTGCCCGAGGAACTGCCGCGCGTACGCGGACAGCGACTCCACGTAGCGCCGCTGGCCCTCCGCGAAGATCGTGTCGAACGCCAGCGACGACTTGCCCGAACCGGACAGACCGGTGAACACGATGAGCTTGTCGCGCGGGAGATCGACGTCGACGTTGCGAAGGTTGTGCTCGCGGGCGCCCTGCACCACCAGTCGTTCGTTCACGGCGGGGAGTCTACGTGGCGCCACCAACAATCGCACATCTGTTCGACGTGAGCGAACGCACACGGGTCCGACGTGCCGCTCCTCCGCCACCGGTCCATGCTTCGCACGTGGACAGTCCCGACGCCGCCGTCGACCCCCCGCTGGTACCGATCGAGGACTACGCCGTGCTCGGCGACGGGAGGACGGCCGCCCTCGTCTCCCGCCGCGGCTCGATCGACTGGATGTGCCTGCCCACGTTCGACTCCGCCGCCTGCTTCGCGCGCCTGCTCGGCACCTCGGAAGACGGACGCTGGTTGCTCACCGTTCGGGACGCGACCACGGTGACGCGGCGCTACCTGGACGACTCCTTCGTCCTGGAGACGACGTACGAGACCGCCCACGGGACCGCGGTCGCCCAGGAGACGATGCCGCTCAACGACGGCCGCGCCGACCTCGTGCGGCGACTCGTCTGCACCAGGGGCAGCGTCGAGGTCGAGCACGAGTGGGTCGTCAGGTTCGGCTACGGCGCGGTCGAGCCGTGGGTGCGGCGGATGACGGACGACGCGGGGGACGACGCCATCCGGGCGATCGCCGGCCCGGACTCCCTGCTGCTGCGCGGCGACCGGCTGCCTACGCCCCACGACCACCGGCACGCGGACCGGTTCACGCTGCAGCAGGGCGAGTCCGTCGAGCTCGCGCTGACCTGGACACGGTCCTGGGACCCGGTGCCGCCACGGCTGACCATCGAGGACCGGATCGACAGCACCCGCATCGGCTGGGGCCTCTGGGCGCGCGGCTGCGCGTACACGGGCTCCTACCGCGAGGCAGTCGTCCGGTCCCTCCTCGTGCTGCGCATGCTCACGGACTCCGAGACCGGCGGCATCGTCGCGGCCGCGACGACGTCGCTGCCCGAGGACTTCGGCGGCGAGCGCAACTGGGACTACCGCTTCTGCTGGCTGCGCGACGCCGCCATGACGCTCGAGGCCCTGCTCGAGCACGGCTACCGCGACGAGGCGACGGAGTGGCGCGACTGGCTGCTGCGGGCGGTCGCGGGCAACCCCGCCGACCTGCAGATCATGTACCGCGTCAACGGGGGGCGTGACCTGCCCGAGCGCGAGCTGGCGCACCTCGCGGGGTACGCCGGGTCGCGCCCGGTCCGCATCGGCAACGCCGCGGTCGAGCAGGTGCAGAACGACGTGCTCGGCGAGGTGATGTGCGCCCTCGAGATGGCGCGCGAGGCGGGCCTCGCCGAGACCGACGACACGTGGTCCCTCCAGCGCCACCTCGTGGACCACCTGCTCACCCGCTGGCGCGAGCCGGACCGGGGCATCTGGGAGGTGCGCGGCGCTCCGCAGCACTTCACGCACTCCAAGGTCATGGCCTGGGCGGCGGTCGACCGCGCCGTCCGCGCGGCCGAGAAGCACCGGCTCGACGCTCCCGTGGACCGGTGGCGCACCGAACGGGACGCCATCCACGCGGACGTCCTGACCCACGCGTGGGACGCGGAGCGTGGCACGTTCGTGCAGGCGTACGGCGCGGAGCACACGGACGCGGCGCTGCTGCAGATGGTGCAGGTCGGCTTCCTGCCGGCGGACGACCCGCGGATCGTGTCGACCCTCGCCGTGATCCGGTCCGAGCTCGAGATCGCGCCCGGCCTGCTCCGCCGCTACCGCACGGAGCGCACCGACGACGGAGTGGCCGGCGACGAGCACGCGTTCCTCGCCTGCTCGTTCTGGCTCGCCGACGCCCTCGCCCGCTCCGACGACGTCGACGCCTCGACCGAGGTCCTCGACATCCTCGTGGGCCTGGCCAACGACGTCGGGCTGCTCGCCGAGCAGTACGACCCGGTGGGCCGCCGGATGGCGGGGAACCTCCCGCAGGCCCTGTCGCACCTGGCACTGGTCCGCGCCGTGCACAGCCACGACCTCGCACTGGAGAGAGCAGGACGATGACCGCGCAGACACAGACGCTCGACGAGGTGGAGATCCGCACGGCCTCCGTCGGGCCGATGGACAACAACGCCTACCTGCTGACCTGCCGTCGCGACGGCACCCAGCTGCTCATCGACGCCGCGGACGACCCCGACCGCCTGCTCGCCCTCGTCACCGAGAGCACAGGCGGCCTCGACCTGGTCGTCACCACGCACCGGCACGCGGACCACCACCGCGCCCTCGCGTCCGTCGTCGCCGTCACGGGCGCGCAGGCGGCCGCGGGCGCCGACGACGCCGAGGCGATCACGGAGGCGACCGACATCCCGATCGGCCGGCGACTCCACCACGGCGACAGGCTGACGCTCGGGCAGGTGACGCTCGAGGTCATCGCGCTGCGCGGACACACGCCGGGATCGGTCGCGCTGGCCTACACGGAGCCCGGCGGCCGCGTGCACCTGTTCACGGGCGACTCGCTGTTCCCCGGCGGCGTCGGTGCCACGAAGAGCCCCGAGGCGTTCACCCAGCTGTACGACGACGTCGTCACCCGGCTGTTCGACCGCTTCGCCGACGACACGCGCGTCTACCCAGGACACGGCCGCGACACGACGCTCGGCGCCGAGCGTCCGCACCTCGCGGAGTGGCGCGCCCGCGGCTGGTGAGGCTCAGGCCTCGAGGACCGACTCGCGCACCACCCGGCGCAGCACCTTGCCCACCTGCGACCGGGGCAGCTCGTCGAGCACGACGAGCCGGCGCGGCAGCGCGTACCGCGCCAGGTGCTTCTCGCCCCAGGCGCGGACCGCCGCGAGCTCGATCCCGGGCGTGCCGGGCTCGAGCACCACGGCGGCGACCACGGTCTCGCCGAGGTCACCTCCGGGCACCCCGACGACGGCGATGTCGGCCACCCCCGGCATCGTGCGCAACCAGTCCTCGACCTGCGACGGGTACACCTTGAAGCCGCCGCTGACGATGACCTCCTTGATGCGGTCGACCAGGACGACCCACCCGGTCTCGTCGACCGTGACGATGTCGCCCGTGCGCAGCCAGCCGCCGTCGAGCAGCTGCTCCGCGGTCTCGTCGGGACGCTTCCAGTACCCGGCGAACACCTGCGGGCCTCGGATCAGCAGCTCGCCGCGTTCCCCCGGCTCGACGTCGCGTTTGACGTCGGTCGGGTCGACCACCCGGATGCTCGTGCTCGGGAACGGCAGCCCGAGGGTGCCGGGGCGGCGGGCATCCGTGAGCGGGTTACCGAGCGCGACGGGCGAGGTCTCGGTCATGCCGTAGCCCTCGATGACGAGGCCACCGGTGACCTCCTCCCACGCCTGCGCCGTGGACGCCGGCAGCGCCATCGCGCCGGAGATCGCGTACCGGAAGGACGTGAGGTTCGCGCCGGTCGCGCGAGCGGCGGCCGCGAGGCGGTCGAGCATCGGCGGAACGGCCGGCAGGAACGTCCCGGGGACGCGCTTCTGCGTGTCGAGCACGCGCGCCGGGTCGAAGGACGGGAACGCCACGAGAGTCGCGGCGACCCGCATCGCGTAGCTGAGGCAGAGCGTGAGCCCGAAGGCGTGGAAGAACGGCAGCACCCMGTAGACGACCTCCGTGGCGGGCGTGGCGCCGGTCCAGGCCTGGCCCTGGACGGCATTCGCGACGAGGTTCCGGTGCGTGAGCATCGCGCCCTTCGGCGTCCCCGTGGTGCCGCCGGTGTACTGCAGGAGGGCGACCTCGGACGCCGTGGGCGCCGCGTGGGCGGGGTCGAGCGGGGTCGCGCGGGCGACCAGCCTGTGCCACATCGGGAACGCCGGCGGCACCTTGCCGCACATGGCCCGGCGCGCCTTGCGGGCGCTGGGCAGGGGCAGCCGCAGCGCGAGGCGCTTGCCGCGGGACAGGTCGGCCGACAGGTCCATCGCCACGACCGCCTTCAGCGCGGTCCGGGGCAGCGACTCGAGCACGCGCGGCACGGCCTTCTCCCACACGAGCGCGACGACGGCGCCGGAGTCGGCCAGCTGGTGAGCCAGCTCGCCGCTCGAGTACGTGGGGTTGTGCTCCACGACGACCGCGCCGATCCGCAGGACGGCATAGAACGCGACCACGTGGCTGGTGCAGTTCGGCATGACCAGGGCGACGCGGTCTCCGGGGCGGACCCCGAGGTCGAGCAGCACCTGCGCGCCGCGGGCGACGGAGTCGGCGAGCTCGCTGTACGTGGTCGCGGCGCCGAGGAAGTCGACCGCGGCCCGATCGGGCCACCGCTGCGCCGCACGGTCGAGCGCGGCGGTGAGCGGCTCGTCGGGGATGGCCACCTCCCGCGGGGCGCCGGTGGACGCGGCGGACGGTCGGCCTGATCCCACGGTGGTCATCTCCCGATCGTAACCTACGGTTGCGTAAGTTACTTGTGAGTAGGTTGTGGGTCGCGCGAGCGTGACCAGCGCGTCACCGTGAGGCCGTCGTGCTCCACCTCGATGCCGCCGCGCACGAAGGACGCCCGCTCGAGCACGCGCTCGCTCCGGGTGTTCTCGAGCATCGTCAGCGCCTGCACGCGGTCCGCACCGTGCGCGAACGCCCACGCGCAGAGCGCCTGCACGGCCATGGTCGCGAGGCCGAGGCCGCGTCCCTCGGGCAGGAACGCGTAGTAGAGGTACGGGCCGTCGATGCGGTGCACGATGCCGACGGTGCCGACCGCCGCGCCGTCGCGCTCGACGACGTAGCGCCCGCCGCGCCCTTCCGTCCGGTTCGCCAGGCTGCGCGACACCCGCGCGCGCGCCTCGTCCACCCCGACGTCGGCCGGGTAGTAGGTCCACTGCGGGACGTCGGGGACCCGGGAGAGCGTGTAGTCGAGCTCCCAGTCGTCCTCCCGCACGGCGCGCAGGTGCGCGGGGCCGAGGTCCAGTGCGTCGGGCAGCTCCACGTCAGGCCTCCGGCGGTCCCAGCACGGAGGTGGCGACGGTGGCGTGCGCGGACTCGTCGTCGGACGGGTGGAACAGCCCGGCGAGCACGTCGCGGTACAGCCGACCGAGCTCGCTGCCGCTGAAGTACGAGCCCCCGCCCGAGACGCGGATCGCGTTGTCGACGACCACCCGGGCGGACTCGGTGGCCCGGACCTTGAGCCCGACCAGCTGGGCGAACCACCGGCTGCCGTGGTCGACCTGCTCGTCGACGTCCCGCGCCAGCGCGAACACCTGCAGCTCGGCCCCGTCTTGCGCGAGCACCGCGTCGGCGATCCGCCAGCGGATGTCGGGGTCCTGGGCGTAGGCGCGGCCGTCGTACTTCATCGACGTCCGGCGCCGCGCCGCCGCGACGCCGAGCTCGATCGCCCGCCGCCCGATCCCCGTGTAGACCGCGCCGAGCAGGATCTCGAAGACTGCGAAGAGCGCGAAGACGAACGGGTCCGCGCTCGGGCCGGGCGGCAGCGAGCGGTAGACCCGGTCGGCACGCGCGAGGGCGCCGTCGAGCACCGTGGTGGCGGACTGCGTCGCCCGCATGCCGAGGGTGTCCCAGTCGTCGCGGGCCTCGACGCCGCCGTCCGCGCGGGAGACGACGCCGTGCACGAGCCGCGGGTCGTCCGGGTCCGAGTCGTCGAGGCCGAAGGTGGCCAGCCGGGTCCACACCGGGGACAGCGACGTGAAGATCTTCGTGCCCGTGTACCGGTAGGCGCCGTCGGGCTGGCGCTCGGCCCGCGTCCGCGACCCGAACATCACGAGGTCGTTGCCGGCCTCGGAGTTGCCGAACGCGAAGATCTCCCCCGCCGCCGCGTCCCGCAGGACGAACTCGACGGAGTCGTCCCCGCGGCCGACCAGCAGCGCGGCCAACCCGGTGACGACGAGATGCATGTTGATCGCCAGCGCCGTCGCGGGAGCCGCGGCCGCGAGCCGGACCTGCTCGCGCGCGGCCTCCTCCAAGGTCAGGCCGGCACCACCGAGAGACTCGGGCACGAAAGCGGTGAGGTACCCCGCGGCGACGAGGTCCGCGAGGTCGTCGTGCGGGAACGTGTTCTCCCGGTCGTGGACCGGCGCCCGCTCATGGATCCGCTCGAGCAGGTCGTCGGTGAGCAGCGTGCGCAGCGTGCGGGCCATGTCAGCACTCTGCCACCGGCTCGGGCAGGATGGCGCCATGCCCACCTATGCCGTCCGCTACGCCTACGACGAGCGTGCCGACGTGCGCGACGTGTTCCGTGCCGAGCACCGCGCGTACCTGTCCGGCCTGGCCGAGCAGGGCACGCTCCTGGTCTCCGGACCGTTCTCCGACGGTGCCCCGGGCGCGCTGCTGGTGTTCCGGGCCGACGACCAGGCGGACGTCGACGCGATCCTGGCGGCCGACCCGTTCGCGCGCGAGGGTCTGGTGGCCGACGCCGACGTGCGCGCGTGGGAGCTGGTGCTCGGCCCCTGGAGCGCCTGACCGGTCAGTCGGTGATTCGCTCGGCCGCGGCCGAGCGTTCGTCGAGCCGGACCTTGAGGATGCTGGCCAGCGCGGTCACGGCGAGGATCGCGACGATCGTGCAGAGGGACAGCCAGATGGGGATCTCGGGCGCCCACTGGACGGGCTCGCCGCCGTTGATGAACGGGACCTCGTTCTCGTGCAACGCGTGCGCCACGAGCTTCACGCCGATGAACCCGAGCAGCACCGCGAGCCCGATGTTCAGGTAGACGAGGCGCTTGAGCAGGTCGCCCAGCAGGAAGTAGAGCTGGCGCAGGCCCATGAGGGCGAACAGGTTGGCCATGAGCACCAGGTACGGCTCGCTCGTCAGGCCGAAGATCGCCGGGATCGAGTCGAACGCGAACAGCAGGTCCGTGGCGCCCAGCGCGACGAGCACGACGAACATCGGCGTCATCAACCGGCGGCCGCCCTCGACCACCGTGAGCTTCACACCGTGGTACTCCGGCGTCGCCGGGAAGATCCGCTGCACGATCCGGAGCAGGAGCGGTGGGTGGAACTCGTCGTCGTCGCCCGCCGCGCCCTCGCGCCCCACCTTCCAGGCGGTCCAGACGAGGAACGCGCCGAACAGGTAGAACACCCAGCTGAACGCGTCGATGACGGCGGCGCCGGCCCAGATGAAGATCCCCCGGAACACCAGCGCCAGGATGATGCCGATGAGCAGCGCCGTCTGCTGGTACGCCCGTGGCACCGCGAACTTGCCCATGATCAGCAGGAACACGAACAGGTTGTCCACCGACAACGAGTACTCGGTCAGCCAGCCGGCGTAGAACTGGCCGGCGTACTCCGCGCCCCACCGCATCCACACCCAGCCGCCGAAGAGCGCGGCGAGCCCGATGTAGATCGCCAGGTAGCGCAGGCACTCGGCGGTCGTCGGCACGTGCGGCCGGCGGCCGACGATGGCGACGTCGATGACGAGCAGCGCGCCGGCCAGACCGAGCGAGACGATCCAGACGAGGGAGTCGACGTGCAAGGGGTGTTCCTCAGTTCTCGGTCTTCGACGCGATGCTCGCGTCACTGCGGGTCTTCAGGAGGCTCAGGACGGTCGCCACGACGAGGGTGCCGAGGATGACCACGAGCGACAGCCAGATGGGGATCTCGGGAGCCCACTCGACGGGCTCGCCGTTGTTGATGAAGGGCAGCTCGTTGACGTGCAGGGCGTGCAGCACGAGCTTGATGCCGATGAACCCGAGGATGACCGCGAGGCCCTGGGACAGGTAGATGAGGCGCTCGAGCAGGCCGCCGATGAGGAAGTACAGCTGGCGCAGGCCGAGCAGCGCGAAGGCGTTCGCCGTGAAGACGATGTACGGCTCCTCGGTCAGGCCGTAGATCGCGGGGATCGAGTCGAGCGCGAACAGCACGTCGGTGGACCCGATCGCGACCATGACGACGAGCATCGGTGTGAAGAACCGCTTGCCGTCGAGCCGCACCGTGAGGCGGTCGCCGTGGTACTCCTCGACCGTCGGGACGAAGCGCTTGAACAGGCGGACGGCGATCCCGTCACGCTCCTCGCGCGGGTCCGGGTGCTCGGCGTCGTGGTGCTCGCGCACCAGCTTGATGGCGGTGTACACGAGGAACCCGCCGAAGATGTAGAACACCCACGAGAACTGCTCGATGGCGGCGGCGCCGGCCAGGATGAACACCGTGCGCAGGATCAGCGCGATCACGACGCCGACCAGCAGCACCTTCTGCTGGTACTCCCGAGGCACCGCGAACTTCGTCATGATGATGAGGAAGACGAACAGGTTGTCCACCGAGAGGCTCTTCTCGGTGATGTACCCGGCGAAGTACTCGGTGCCGGGTCCCCAGCCCCAGGCCATGCCCACGATGACGCCGAAGACCAGGGCGATGCCGATGTAGAAGATCGACCACCGCGCGGACTCCGAGAAGGTGGGCGCGTGGGGGGTGCGCACGTGGGCGTAGAAGTCGAAGACGATCAGGCCGACGACGAAGACCGCCGTTACCGCCCAGACCCAGCCGGCCACGTCCATGCAGAAACCTCCGGTACGAGAGTTGCGTCGGTACCGAAGGTCTCCCCCGCCCGCACCTGCGTGTCGCGGACCGATCCAGCCGGGCCCCGCGCGAGCGGGTCCGTGATGACGACGGGATCGTGTGTGGGGTACTCCCCTTCAACGTCGGCAAGCATAGGGCACGCCGGCCTCGGCGAGGCTGTCTCGCGGCCCGGGATCGTCACATCATCGCCACGCAGGCCCCACATCGCACCTGGGCACGCCTCTCACTGCAGGCAGAACTCGTTGCCCTCCGGGTCCGTCATGACGATCCAGAACGACCCCGGCCCCTCCTCGCCCTCGAACACCCGCACCTGCGTCGCGCCGAGCTCCACGAGCTCCGCCGACCGCTGGCGGCATCGAGCGGGTCGGTCCGCGCGTTCCAGTCCGGCGCCGACGCTCACGTCGAGGTGCACCCGGTTCTTCGCCGTCTTCCCCTCGGGCACCTTCTGGAAGAGCAGCCGAGGGCCGACGCCGTCGGGATCGATCACCGCGTACGCCGAGTTCCGCTCGTCCGGCGGAACTCCCAAGGTGTCGAGGAACGCGTCCCAGCTGGCGTGTCCGTCCGGCGGTGGCTGCTCGACGTAGCCGAGCACCTCACCCCAGAACCGACCGAGGGTCGCCGGGTCGGCCGCGTCGAACGTCACCTGGACCGGGACCGCCATGATTCGCTCTCTCCCCGTCAGGCCGTGGCGGCCTGCATCTGCCGGAGCTCCTTCTTCATGCCGGAGATCTCGTCACGCAGCCGCGCGGCCAGCTCGAACTGGAGCTCCGCGGCGGCCGCGTGCATCTGGTCCGACAGCTGCTGGATGAGGTCCGCCAGCTCGCCCGCGGCCGCGCCCGTGAGCCGCGTCCGCTCGTCGCGCGGCGCACCCTTCTTCGAGCCGAAGCCCGGCACGGGCGCCTTGCCGCGGCTGGTCTGCCGACCACCGCCCCCGAGCAGCTCGGCCGTGTCCGCGTCCTCGCGGGCCAGCAGGTCCGTGATGTCGCCGATCTTCTTGCGCAGCGGCGTCGGGTCGATGCCGTTCTCGAGGTTGTAGGCGACCTGGCGCTCCCGCCGGCGGCTGGTCTCCTCGATGGCCTGCGCCATGCCGTCGGTGATCCGGTCGGCGTACATGTGGACCTCGCCGGACACGTTGCGCGCCGCGCGCCCGATGGTCTGGATCAGCGAGCGCCCCGACCGCAGGAAGCCCTCCTTGTCGGCGTCGAGGATGGCCACGAGCGACACCTCGGGCAGGTCGAGCCCCTCGCGCAGCAGGTTGATGCCGACCAGCACGTCGTACTCGCCGAGCCGCAGCTCGCGCAGGAGCTCCACGCGCCGCAGGGTGTCCACCTCGGAGTGCAGGTACCGGACGCGGACGCCCTTCTCGAGGAAGTAGTCGGTGAGGTCCTCGGCCATCTTCTTGGTCAGGGTGGTCACCAGGACGCGCTCGTCCTTCTCGACCCGGTCGTGGATCTCCCCCAGCAGGTCGTCGATCTGCCCCGTCGTCGGCTTGACCACGACCTGCGGGTCCACCAGACCGGTCGGCCGGATGATCTGCTCGACCACGCCGTCGGAGATCGACAGCTCGTAGTTGCCGGGGGTCGCCGACAGGTAGACGGTCTGCCCGATCCGCTCGACGAACTCCTCCCACCGCAGCGGCCGGTTGTCGGTGGCGCTGGGCAGGCGGAACCCGTGGTCCACGAGCGCGCGCTTGCGCGACATGTCGCCCTCGAACATCGCGCCGATCTGCGGCACGGTCACGTGCGACTCGTCGATGACCAGCAGGAAGTCCTCGGGGAAGTAGTCGATGAGCGTGTTGGGCGCCGTGCCGGCGCTGCGCCCGTCGATGTGCCGCGAGTAGTTCTCGATGCCCGAGCACGAGCCGATCTGGCGCATCATCTCGATGTCGTACGTGGTGCGCATGCGCAGCCGCTGGGCCTCGAGGAGCTTGTTCTGCCGCTCCAGCTCCGCCAGCCGCTCCTCCAGCTCGAGCTCGATGCCGTTGATCGCCCGCTCCATGCGCTCCGGGCCCGCGACGTAGTGCGTGGCCGGGAAGATGTGCATCTGCTTCTCCGACCGCACGACGTCGCCGGTGAGCGGGTGCAGGGTCGCGATCGCCTCGATCTCGTCGCCGAAGAACTCGATCCGGATGGCGAGCTCCTCGTACACCGGGATGATCTCGACCGTGTCGCCGCGCACGCGGAACGTCCCGCGCGTGAACGCCATGTCGTTGCGGGTGTACTGCATGGTGACGAACTTGCGCAGCAGCTGGTCGCGGTCCACCTGGTCGCCCACGGACAGCGTGACCATCCGGTCGACGTACTCCTGCGGTGTGCCCAGGCCGTAGATGCAGCTCACCGAGGCGACCACGATGACGTCGCGCCGCGTGAGCAGCGAGCTGGTCGCGGAGTGCCGTAGGCGCTCGACCTCGTCGTTGATCGACGAGTCCTTCTCGATGTAGGTGTCCGTCTGCGCGATGTACGCCTCGGGCTGGTAGTAGTCGTAGTACGACACGAAGTACTCGACGGCGTTGTTGGGCAGCAGCTCCCGGAACTCCGTGGCCAGCTGCGCGGCGAGCGTCTTGTTGGGCGCCATCACCAGCGTCGGGCGCTGCACCTGCTCGATGAGCCAGGCCGTGGTCGCGGACTTGCCGGTGCCGGTGGCGCCCAGCAGCACGACGTCCTTCTCGCCCGCGTTGATCCGGGCCGACAGCTCCTTGATCGCCTTGGGCTGGTCACCCGACGGCGTGTACTCGGAGATCACCTCGAACGGCGCGACGGTCCGCTGAAGGTCGGTGACTGGACGCATGCCTCAACCGTACGTGGCACCACCGACACGCGCGGGCTACGCCAGGGTGCCCGCGGACACCCGGAGGTCGGTGGCCGTCGACAGGGCCGCCCGCAGGACGGCGAGCAGCGCGGTGGCCGCGGCGGAGACCTCGAGCGACGGGCCGCCGTCGGGCACCTGCGCCGGGGTGCGCGGCACGTGCACGAACCCGCTGCGGACGCCGGGCCGCCCCGCGAGCAGGTGCTGCAGCGCGTAGAACGTGGCGTTGCACACGTACAGTCCGGCGGTGTTCGACACCTCGACCGGCACACCGGCCTCGCGCACGGCGGACGCGCACGCCTTGACCGGCAGCGTGGAGAAGAACGCCGTCGGCGCGCCCGCGATGACCGGGACGTCGATGGGAGCGGACCCGTCGACGTCCGGGATCCGTGCGTCGATCACGTTCACGGCCACCCGCTCGACCCGGACGGCCGACGTCCCGCCCGCCTCCCCGACGCACACGATGAGGTCCGGCTCGACCTCCGCGATCGCGGACCGCAGCTGCTGGCGCGCGCCCCGGAAGGACACCGGCAGCTCCCGCACCACCAGCTCGGCGGGACCGGTCCAGCGCGACGCCACCTCGCTGACGGCCAGCCAGGACGCGTTCACGGTCTGCCCGTCGAACGGCCCGAACCCCGTCAGCAGGACGCGCGTCACGGGGTCTCGGCCGCGAGCTCGTCGGCCCGCTCGACCGCGAGCCGGTCCCACAGGGCATCGACCTGCGCGCGCAGGTCGTCGTCGCTGCCCGTGCCGTCCAGCACCACGTCGGCGACGGCCAGGCGCTCGTCGTCGCTCGCCTGCGCGGACACCCGGGCCTCGGCCTCGAGCCGGTCCATGCCGCGCAGCCGGACGAGCCGCTCGACGCGCAGGACCGCCGGTGCGTGCACGACGACGAGCACGTGGAACGCGTCGGCCTGACCGGTCTCGACCAGCAGGGGGATGTCGTGCACGACGACGGCGCCGTGGTCGGTCACGGACGACGACGCCTCCCGCTCGGCCGAGAGCCGGCGCACGATCGGGTGCACGATCGCGTCGAGCCGGGCGCGCGCGGCCGGGTCGCTGAACACGATCCTCGCCAGCGCGGCGCGGTCCAGGGACCCGTCGGCGGCGAGCACCCCGGCACCGAACTCCTCGGCGACCGCGTCCAGCCCCGCCGAGCCGGGGGCGACGGCCTCACGCGCGAGCACGTCGGAGTCGATCACCACCGCCCCGAGCTCGCCCAGCCGCTGCGCCGCGACGGACTTGCCGGCCGCGATCCCGCCTGTCAGACCGATGCGTTGCATCCGTCCATCCTGCCCTGTCGGGGCCGGGTACGCCGATGGCCGGCCACCTCGGAAGGTGACCGGCCATCGAGCGGGTGGGTTCAGTTACCAGTGAGCTTCTCGCGCAGAGCGGCGAGCGCCTCGTCGGACGCGAGCGTGCCCGCGGCCTCCTCGGTGGACGACGAGTACGTCGACGGCACCGGGCCGGCGGACGAGCTCGACGAGCTGGAGGACGACGTCGCACCGTCGGCACCGGCCGAGGCAGCCTCGGCGTCGGCCTTCGCGGCGTCGGCGACCTGCTTGCGGTGCGCCTCCCAGCGCTCGTGGGCCTGCGCGTACTGCGCCTCCCACACCTCGCGCTGAGCCTCGAAGCCCTCGAGCCACTCGTTCGTGGCCGGGTCGAAGCCCTCGGGGTACTTGTAGTTGCCGGCGTCGTCGTACTCGGCCGCCATGCCGTACAGCGCGGGGTCGAAGTCCTCGCTGGCCGGGTCGAAGCCCTCGTTCGCCTGCTTGAGCGACAGCGAGATGCGGCGGCGCTCCAGGTCGATGTCGATGACCTTGACGAAGACGTCGTCGCCGACCTGGACGACCTGCTCGGGGATCTCGACGTGGCGCACGGCCAGCTCCGAGATGTGCACGAGGCCCTCGATGCCGTCCTCGACGCGCACGAACGCACCGAACGGAACCAGCTTGGTGACCTTGCCCGGGACGACCTGGCCGATGGCGTGCGTGCGGGCGAAGGCCTGCCACGGGTCCTCCTGCGTCGCCTTCAGCGACAGGGAGACACGCTCGCGGTCGAAGTCGACGTCGAGAACCTCGACGGTGACCTCCTGGCCCACCTCGACGACCTCGGACGGGTGGTCGATGTGCTTCCAGGACAGCTCGGAGACGTGCACGAGCCCGTCCACGCCACCCAGGTCCACGAACGCACCAAAGTTGACGATCGAGGACACGACACCGGGGCGGACCTGGCCCTTCTGCAGCGTCTGCAGGAAGGTGGAGCGCACCTCGGACTGCGTCTGCTCGAGCCAGGCACGGCGCGACAGGACCACGTTGTTGCGGTTCTTGTCGAGCTCGATGATCTTGGCCTCGATCTCCTTGCCGACGTACGGCTGGAGGTCGCGGACGCGACGCATCTCCACCAGCGACGCGGGCAGGAAGCCGCGCAGACCGATGTCGAGGATGAGGCCGCCCTTGACGACCTCGATGACGGTGCCGGTGACGACGCCGTCCTCCTCCTTGATCTTCTCGATCGTGCCCCAGGCGCGCTCGTACTGTGCGCGCTTCTTGGACAGGATCAGCCGGCCTTCCTTGTCCTCCTTCTGGAGGACGAGGGCCTCGACTGCGTCGCCGACCTTGACAACCTCACCGGGGTCCACGTCGTGCTTGATGGACAGCTCACGGGAGGGGATGACGCCCTCGGTCTTGTAACCGATGTCGAGAAGGACCTCGTCGCGGTCGACCTTGACGATGGTGCCCTCGACGATGTCGCCATCGTTGAAGTACTTGATGGTGGCGTCGATCGCGGCGAGGAAGTCCTCGGCCGAGCCGATGTCGTTGATCGCGACCTGCGGGGTGGCGGGCTTCGCGGGGGTGGTGATGCTCATGTAGGGATGGGCTCCGATGCGGACAGGGATGTTGTACGGGCTGAACGTTGTGCCGGCGGCACGATGACATGCGTAGCTGGTGACCACGAGCGAGCTGGCTGGACGCCCCCGGACTCCCGCGAAGAGAGCCACGCACAAGCAGTGCGTTCAGGGACACGCCGACGCAACAAGGCGCGCGGCACCGCCGTCCACCTTATCGGGGTGACGATGGGCAGGTCAAAGCCGATCAGGCGAGCGCCCGCGCGACCGCCAGCAGCTCGTCGGGCACGTACTTGACCTTGCCGGCCACCTCGCTGAGCGGCACCATCTCGACGGACTCGCCGCGCAGCGCCGTCATGACGTTCGACTGGCCCGCGCTGGCGGCGTCGATCGCGGCGACCCCGAACCGCGAGCCGAGGATCCGGTCGACGTGCGTGGGGATTCCACCGCGCTGCACGTGCCCCAGCACCACGACGCGCGTGTCGAAGCCCGTGCGCTTCTCGATCTCGACCTTGAGCCGCTCGCCGATGGCGCCCGCGACGATGTCGCCGAACTTGCCCATGGGCGTCTCGTAGTCCATGGTGGTGCCCGGCGCCGGCACGGCGCCCTCGGCGACGACGATGATCGAGAAGCTGGCGTGCGCACGGTGCCGGTGCTTGAGGAACTTCTCGATCTTGTCGATGTCGAACGGAGCCTCGGGAGCCAGCACGATCTCGGCTCCCCCGGCGATGCCTGACGTCGCGGCGATCCAGCCGGCGTGCCGGCCCATGACCTCGACGATCATCACGCGGTTGTGGCTCTCCGCCGTGGTGTGGATGCGGTCGATGGCCTCGGTCGCGATGGAGACCGCGGTGTCGAAGCCGATGGACTGGTCGGTGCCCCAGACGTCGTTGTCGATCGTCTTCGGGATGGCGACGATGCGGACGCCCGCCTCGGCCACCTTGCTCGCGGCGTGCAGCGTGCCGTCGCCGCCGATGCAGATGAGCGCCTCGATGCGCTCCGACTCGAGCGTCGACAGCACGGCGTCCAGACCCCCGTCGTCGGCGTGGGGGTGGTAGCGCGCGGTGCCGAGCAGCGTGCCGCCGACGGCGAGCTGGTTGCGGATGTGCTGGCGGGTGAGCGGGAGGCTGTACCCGTCCACCACGCCGCGCCACCCGTTGCGGAAGCCGATGATCGTGTGGCCGTACTCGCCCTCGCCGCGCTTCACGACGGCGCGGATCGCGGCGTTGAGACCGGGGACGTCTCCGCCGCCCGTGAGCAGACCGACTCGCACGCTGGCACTCCTTGATCGTCGCGGGGCTCGGATGAGCCTGGCCGGAGCGCATCGTCGGGCTGCCGTGCGGACAGCGTATCCAGGTGCACCAGCCCCCAGAGGTGACACTGGTCCCATGCACGACGACCCGCTGGCCGAGGCCGGCTATCTCGACGTCCCCGCCCAGGCGGGCGGCTCCGCCGGTCGGGGGTGGTGGGACGCCAACGCCGACGAGTACCTCGACGAGCACGGCTCGTTCCTGGGCCCCGCCGACTTCTGCTGGTGCCCCGAGGGTGTCCGGGAGAAGGACGCGCGCCTCCTCGGGGACCTGACCGGTGCGCGCGTGCTCGAGGTGGGCGCGGGGGCCGCGCAGTGCGCGCGGTGGCTGGTCGGCGAGGGCGTCGACGTCGTCGCGACCGACGTCTCGGCCGGGATGCTCGCCGCCGGGGCGCGGTACGACGCCGAGGTGGGCCGCACCACTCCCCTGGTGCAGGCCGACGCCCGGGTGCTGCCCTTCGCCGACGCGTCGTTCGACGTCGCATTCACCGCGTTCGGCGCCCTGCCGTTCGTGCCCGACGCCGACCGCGTCCACGCCGAGGTCGCGCGCGTGCTGCGTCCGGGCGGGCGGTGGGTGTTCGCGGTCACCCACCCGGTCCGCTGGGCGTTTCCCGACGACCCCGGCGAGGCCGGCCTGACGGCTACGCGCTCCTACTTCGACCGGACGCCCTACGCCGAGCTCGGCGAGTCGGGCGCGGTGCTGTACGCCGAGTACCACCGGACCCTCGGCGACCACGTCGCCGAGCTGGTGGCGGCCGGGTTCGTGCTCGACCGTCTGGTCGAGCCGGAGTGGCCGGCCGGCCACGACCGGACCTGGGGCGGCTGGGGGCCGGTGCGGGGGGCGCGGATCCCCGGCACCGCGATCTTCGTGACGCACCTCGGGCGGCCGACCCGGTAGGTCGGCCGCCCGAGGTGGGACGTCAGTGCACGACCGCCTTCTCGGAGCCGGCTCCGGTCAGCGACCGGACCTCCATCTCCGCGAACTTCTCCGGGCTCGACGCGTCCTTGCTCAGGTACGTGCCGAGGATCCCGAGGAGGAACGCGAGCGGGATCGAGATGAGCCCCGGGTTCTCCAGCGGGATCAGGTGGAAGTCGATGGACGTGTCCTTGATCATCGACAGGCTCGCGCCGGTCACCGGGTCGACCTTGCCGGACACGACGGGCGAGAACGCGATGAGCACCAGGCAGGAGATGAGCCCGCCGTAGATGCTCCAGAGCGCCCCGGACGTGTTGAACCTCTTCCAGAACAGCGAGTAGAGGATCGTCGGCAGGTTGGCGCTCGCCGCGACGGCGAAAGCCAGCGCCACGAGGAACGCCACGTTCTGACCGTTGGCGAAGATGCCGCCGATGATCGCGAGGATCCCGATCACCACGACCGTGATCCGCGCGACGCGAACCTCGCCGTCCGGCTTGACCTCGCCGCGCTTGATGACCGAGGCGTAGATGTCGTGCGCGAACGACGCCGCGGCCGTGATGGTGAGGCCGGCGACGACCGCGAGGATCGTCGCGAACGCCACTGCCGAGATGAGCCCGAGCAGCACGGTGCCACCCAGCTCGTACGCCAGCAGCGGGGCCGCCGAGTTCACGCCGCCGGGCGCCGCCTTGATGGCCTCCGGACCGACGAGGGCCGCGGCGCCGTACCCGAGCACCAGCGTGAAGAGGTAGAAGATGCCGATGAGCCAGATCGCCCAGACCACCGACCGCCGCGCCTCCTTGGCCGACGGGACCGTGTAGAACCGCATGAGCACGTGCGGCAGGCCGGCGGTCCCCAGCACGAGCGCCAGCGCGAGCGACAGGAAGTTCAGCTGGCTCATCGCGCTGACGCCGTACTGCTTGCCGGGCGCGATCAGCGCCTCCCCGCCCTCGCCTGCCGTGTCGATGGCGCCCTGGAGCAGGTCGGAGAAGTTGAACCCGAACTGCGCCAGCACCCAGACCGTCATGACGGCGGCGCCGATGATCAGGAGCACCGCCTTGATGATCTGCACCCAGGTGGTGCCCTTCATCCCGCCGACCAGGACGTAGAGGATCATCAGCGCGCCGACGACGGCGATGACGACGCCCTGACCGGTGGTCCCCTCGACGCCCAGCAGCAGCGCGACGAGACCGCCGGCCCCCGCCATCTGCGCCAGCAGGTAGAAGAAGACGACCGTGAGGGTGGCCAGCGCCGCGGCCATGCGGACCGGCCGCTGCTTGAGCCGGAACGACAGGACGTCGGCCATGGTGAACCGGCCGGTGTTGCGCAGCAGCTCCGCCACGAGCAGCAGGGCGACGAGCCAGGCAACGAGGAAGCCGATCGAGTAGAGGAAACCGTCGTACCCGTTGATGGCGATGGCGCCGCAGATGCCGAGGAACGATGCCGCGGACAGGTAGTCCCCGGCGATGGCGGTGCCGTTCTGCGGGCCCGTGAACGAGCGGCCGGCCGCGTAGTAGTCGGCCGCGGTCTTGTTGTTGCGGGAGGCCCGGAACACGACGATCAGCGTGATCACGACGAACGCGCCGAAGATGGCGATGTTGACCGCGGGGTTGCCGATGTCCTCGGTCTCCGCGGCGCGCAGGAGTGTGGTCAGCGAGGCGCTCATGCGACACCGCCGTCCAGGCTGTCGCCGTCTTCGATGTGCCTGCGGAGGCGCTCGGCCACGGGGTCCTGCTTGTTGTTGGCCCAGCGCGCGTAGACCATCGTGATGATGAAGGTCGAGACGAACTGCCCCAGCCCGAGGAGCAGCCCGACCGTGATGTTGCCCCAGACCTTGGTCGCCATGAAGTCGTGCGCGTAGTCCGCGAGCAGCACGTACAGGAAGTACCAAGCGAGGAAGAGGGCGGTCATCGGGAACACGAACCGACGGAACCGGCTCCGGAGAGCCTGGAACTCCTCGCTGTTCTGTACCCGTTGGTAGTCCGTCTCACGATCTCCGAAGGTGTCGGTCATCAGCGCCTCCCGGGAGGGGTGTCAGCGGCTCCGTTGCCGCGTCTGTGCGCCATACTGTGGCGTACATCACCCCACCGCGCACCCGATTCCGACGACGTGTCGGGCGATACCGCCGACTTTTACGGCGTGTCAGTGCCCCGCGTCGTGCCAGGAGCCTCCCGCGCCGACCGTGACGTCGAGCGGCACGTCCAGCGGGCCGTCGGTCGCCGCGTCGCCCGCGGCGCCCATCTGCTCGCGCACCAGGGCCTCGACCTCGTCCCGCTCCCCCGGCGCCACCTCGAGCACGAGCTC
Source organism: Cellulomonas sp. P1_C4 (assembly GCF_056406355.1). NCBI lineage: Bacteria > Bacillati > Actinomycetota > Actinomycetes > Micrococcales > Cellulomonadaceae > Cellulomonas > Cellulomonas sp. P1_C4. The sequence goes on from NZ_JBFUAI010000006.1 coordinate 43,378, forward strand.
GTCGTGGACCTGGAGCAGCATGCGCGAGCCGAGCCCGCGGCGGGTCAGCTCGCGGTCGACGCCGAGCATCGCGACCTTGATCAGGTCCGCCGCGCTGCCCTGGATCGGCGCGTTGAGGGCCATCCGCTCCGCGACCTCGCGGCGCTGGCGGTTGTCGCTGGTGAGGTCCGGCAGGTAGCGCCGGCGGCCCAGGATCGTGGCCGTGTAGCCGGTCTGGCGGGCCACGTCCACGACGCCGGTGAGGTAGTCGCGCACCCCGCCGAACCGCGAGAAGTAGTCCTGCATGAGCGCCGCGGCCTCGGACACCTCGACCGAGAGCTGCTGGGACAGCCCGTACGCCGACAGGCCGTAGGCGAGCCCGTAGCTCATCGCCTTGATCTTCGAGCGCATGGCCGGCGTGACCTCGTCCGTCGGGACGCCGAACACCCGCGAACCGACGAAGCTGTGCAGGTCCTCACCAGAGCGGAACGCGTCGATCAGGCCCTCGTCACCCGAGAGGTGCGCCATGATCCGCATCTCGATCTGCGAGTAGTCGGCCGTCAGCAGCGTCTCGTAGCCATCGCCGACGACGAACGCCCGCCGGATCTGCCGGCCCGCCTCGGTGCGAATCGGGATGTTCTGCAGGTTCGGGTCCGCCGACGACAGGCGCCCCGTCGCGGCGATCGTCTGCTGGAACGTCGTATGGATCCGCCCGTCCGCCGCGATCGAGCGCAGCAGCCCCTCGACGGTCTGGCGCAGCCGGATGGTGTCGCGGTGCGCCAACAGGTGCTCGAGGAACGGGTGCTGGGTCCGCGCGAACAGGTCGTTCAGCGCGTTGGCGTCGGTGGTGTAGCCCGTCTTGTTCTTCTTGGTCTTCGGCATCCCGAGCTGGTCGAACAGCACCTCCTGGAGCTGCTTKGGCGACCCGAGGTTCACCTCCCGCCCGATGACCGCGTAGGCCTCGGCGGCGGCGTTCTGCACCTGGCCGTCGAAGGATCGCTCCAGCCCGGACAGGTAGCCGTCGTCGATCGCGATGCCGGTCCGCTCCATGCGGGCGAGCACGTCGACCAGCGGCAGCTCGAGGTTCTCGAGGAGCGCGGTGGCGCCGCGGTCGCCCAGCTCGCCGCCCAGCACGTCGGCCAGGTCCCGCACGGCGGCCGCGCGCACGGCCGCGCGGCGACCCTCGTCGGTGCCGTCGAGCTCGAGGTCGAGCGCGCCCTGCGCGCCGTCGCCGGCGTCGTCCGCCCCGAGCTCGCGGTGCAGGTAGCCGATCGCGAGGTCGGTCAGGTCGTAGGCACGGCGGTCGGGCTGGCACAGGTAGGCGGCGAGCTCGGTGTCGAACACCACACCCGCGAGCGGCAGGCCGCGGCCGGTCAGCGCGTGCCAGGCCTCCTTCGCGGCGTGCACCACCTTCGGCGCGGCCGGGTCGGCGAGCCAGGCCGCCAGCGCCGCCTCGTCGGCGGGCTGGATCTCCGCGAGGTCGAACGCCGCCGCCTGACCGTCCGGGTCCGCCAGCGCGATGCCCCACGCGTCGCCGCCCGACGGAGCACCCGAACCGCGCACGTCGACACCCAGAGGGCGCCCCGCCCGCTCGGCGAGCCAGGCCGCCAGCTCGCCGGAGCCGAGCACCGTGAGGTCCAGCTGGGCCGCGGCGACCGTCCCCGGCCCCTCGCCGCCCTCGTCGGGCAGCATGGCGAACAGGCGGTCGCGGATCGCGCGGAACTCGAGCTCCTCGAGGATGGCGTGCAGGGCCGTCCGGTCCCACGGGCGCGCGGCGAGGTCCTCGGGCCCGAGCGGGAGCTCCAGGTCCGTCAGGAGGGCGTTGAGCTGGCGGTTCAGGCGCACCTGGTCGAGGTTGTCGCGCAGCGACTCCCCCGCCTTGCCCGGCACCTGGTCCGCGGCGGCGAGGATCCCCTCGAGGCCGTCGTACTGCACGATCCACTTGGCGGCGGTCTTCGGGCCGACGCCGGGGATGCCCGGCAGGTTGTCGCTGGTCTCCCCGACGAGCGCCGCCAGGTCGGGGTAGCGCTCCGGCGGGACGCCGTACTTGGTCTCGACGGCGGCCGGCGTCATGCGGGCCAGCTCCGAGACGCCCTTGACCGGGTAGAGCACGGTCACGTCGCCGTTCACCAGCTGCAGGGCGTCGCGGTCGCCCGTGCAGATGAGCACCTCCATGCCCTGCGCCCGCGCCTGCACCGACAGCGTGGCCAGGATGTCGTCGGCCTCGAACTGCGGCTTGGACAGGTACGGGATGTGCATGGTCTCCAGCACCTTCTGGATGACCGCGACCTGACCCTTGAACGGCGCCGGGGTGGCGTCCCGGTTGCCCTTGTACGACTCGTACACCTCGGTGCGGAACGTCGTCCGGCCGGCGTCGAAGGCGACCGCGACGTGCGTGGGTGCCTCGTCGCGCAGCAGGTTGGCGATCATGGAGAAGAACCCGAAGACCGCGTTGGTGGGCTCGCCGGACGACGTCGCGAACTTGTCCACCGGGAGCGCGAAGAACGCCCGGTAGGCCATCGAGTGACCGTCGATCAGGAGGAGTCGGGCAGGCGTTCCGGGAGTGGCCGGCGGAACCGCTGGCAGTGCGTCGCTCACGGGTGCCAACCTATCTGCCATGTCCGACACGACGACCACCGACCAGCCCTACCCGGGCACCCTCATCGAGCGCATGGGCATCGTGGTGACCGAGGCCTCCGCCGAGCGCACCGTCGGCACCATGCCCGTCGCCGGGAACACCCAGCCGTACGGCCTGCTCCACGGCGGCGCGTCCGCGGTGCTGGCCGAGACGCTGGGCTCCGTCGCCGCCATGACCTACGCGGGCGAGGGGCGAGCCGCGGTCGGCATCGAGCTCAACGCCACCCACCACCGGTCGGCGCGCTCCGGCCTGGTCACAGGGACCGCGACGGCGCTGCACCTGGGCAAGACCCTGGCCAGCTACCAGGTGGTCGTCGAGGACGAGGACGGTCGGCCCGTCTGCACCGCGCGGCTGACCTGCATGTTGATCGATGCGCGCGGCTGATCCGCGCCAGACGCCCGCGCGACGGGTGCCGGCTCGTCGGCCTGCCGCCGCGCCTCGCGCACCTGCCGACGGCGGGCGATGAGGTCCTCGAGCCCGCGCGGGCCCGAGCGGCGGACGGATCCTCCGGCGCCGTGCTCGTGCGCCAGCCGACGCTGCAGGGCGGACGTGGTGACGACACGGTGCGACGCGGCCGGCGCGAACCCCAGCCGGGCGAGGAAGCGCTGCATGCCGCGGGCACCCGGCAGCGGCGACGAGTACAGCTCGGTGGCGTCGGCCGCTTCGGCCACGGTCGCCGCGCCGACGAGCAGCGCGTGCCCGAGCCCACGACGGCGGGCCGCGGGGAGCACGTAGACGGCCTCGATGTCGAGGCTCACGACGTCGGTGAACGGTCCCGGTCCGACCACGCGGGCCAGGAGCAGGCCCGCCGGCTCGTCGTCGAGGAGGGCGAGCAGGATGCGCCCGCCCGGGACCGCGAGGAGCGCTCCCAGCTGGTCGCGGAGCCGGTCGGCGTCGTCCGTGCACAGCTGCGAACCGACCGCCGCCTCCTGGCGTGCGGCGAGGCAGAGCGCGACCAGACTCTCCAGGTCGCCCGGCAGGGCTTCGCGGACTTGCACACCGAGACGCACGGCAGCGGTACCTCCAGACGGGACGAGGGGGATCCGGTCGGGGTGGCGTCACCTCTGCCCGCGATGGCGCCGCCCTCGATCATGGACCAGCCTGCACTCCGGTGCCTAGTCCTGCGGGCACCCTCATCCGAACGATCGACCACCAATTCTGGACGAACGACCAGAAAACTTCCGACACGCTGGCACCGCAAGGGTCGGAAGTCTCGCCTTCACGAAATGAACGCGACACAATCCCTGCCTATCGTCCTGCCACCCGGCAGACGTCGGACGGGTCGCCCCAACGACGCGGCGACTCTCGACGTGCCACACCCGAACAGACGGACGGAGGTCCCAGGTGCGAGAGCTCGCCACCCTGGACCGTTCCCCCACCCTGCGCCGAAGCGCGAGCGCCCTGCTCGTCCTGCTCGTCGCGTCGCTGGTCCTCCTGCTCGCGCCCTCGACGGCGCACGCAGCGACAGGACCGTGCGTCGCCGACGCGGCCACAGGGTGCATCAACGGCACCATCCGCACCTCCGCGGGCCAACCCGCCGTCGGCGTCACGCTGACGGTCGAAGGAGCCGGCGGGACCGTTACCGTCACGACGGACGCCGAGGGCAAGTGGACCGCCCCGGTGACCGCCGCCGGCGACTACACGGTCACGCTGGACCCGGCGACCCTCCCCGCCGGCGAGACGCTGCGGAACCCGAGCGGCAACCCGCGCACGGTGACGGTCACGCTCGGCTCGTCCAGCGGTGCGCTCTTCCCCCTCGGGGAGCCGGCGGCCTCCGGCGGCGGCGCCGGGCCGAGCCCGACCGCGTCGGCGGGAGCGGGAGCCGGCGAGACCGACGGGGAGACGGGAGCGCCGACCGGCTCGTCCTCCGAGGGCGGGTTCAGCTGGTCGCGGCTCGCGCAGCAGACGGTGAGCGGGCTCGTCTTCGGCATCCTGCTCGCGCTCGCGTCCGTCGGCCTGTCCCTGATCTACGGCACGACCGGCCTGAGCAACTTCGCGCACGGCGAGCAGGTCACGCTCGGCGCGATCCTCGCCTACATCGGCGTGCAGACCTTCGGGCTGCCGCTCGTCGTCTCGGGCGTCCTCGCGGTCATCGCGGGAGCCCTCAGCGGCTGGATCCAGGACGCCGGCATCTGGCACCCGCTGCGCCGTCGGCGCGTGGGCACCACCCAGCAGATGATCGTCACCATCGGCCTGTCGATGGCCCTGCAGTACACGTACCAGTTCTTCTTCGGGGCGAGCGCGCTGCGCATCGTGACCGAGAACCCGGACATCGTCACCATCGGCACGGTCCGGATCTCGGTGACCTCGATCTGGTCGGTCATCATCGCCGGCGCGGTGCTCGGCGGGGTCGCGTACTTCCTGCTCGCCACCCGGATCGGGCGGGCCACGCGGGCCGTCTCCGACAACCCGGCGCTGGCTGCCGCCTCCGGCATCACGGTCGAGCGCGTCATCCGGCTCGTCTGGACGCTCGGCGGCGCGCTCGCGGCCCTCGGGGGCGTGCTCATGGGCCTGTACCTCAACGCGACCAGCTGGAACATGGGCGGCGCTCTGCTGCTCCTCATGTTCTCCGCGGTGACGCTCGGTGGCCTCGGTGCCCCGTTCGGCGCACTCGTCGGCTCGATCGTCATCGGGCTCGTCGTCGAGCTCTCCAACCTCGTGCTCCCCAGCGACATGCGTTACGCCGGGGCGCTCCTCATCCTCATCCTCGTGCTGCTGCTGCGCCCCCAGGGTCTCCTGGGCCGCGCCGAGCGGATCGGTTAAGGAGCAGACATGGACTGGTCCCGCATCCTCACCAACGTCGCCGGCGAGATCTTCGCGCCGACGACGGCCGCCTACGCGCTCGGCGCCATCGGCCTCAACATCCACTTCGGCCTCACCGGGCTGCTCAACATGGGCCAGGCAGGCTTCATGCTGCTCGGCGCCTACGGTTTCGCCATCGCGACCATCGCCGGCTGGCCCCTGTGGGCGGCCGTGGTCGTGGCCATGGCCGCCGCGGCCGTCTTCGCGCTCATCCTCGGCATCCCCACGCTGAAGCTGCGCGGCGACTACCTCGCCATCGTGACGATCGCCGCCGCGGAGATCGTCCGGCTCGTCGGCCGCTCGACCGCCCTCACGGAGCTCACCGGTGCCTCGTCGGGCCTGCGCGGCAACGAGTACAAGCACACGTTCACCGGTGCGTCACCCTTCCCGGACACCGTCTGGTCGCTGGGCCCGTTCTCGTACGCCACCAACGCGTCGAACAGCTGGTGGATCCGCATCGTCGCGTGGGTGGTCGTCGGCCTCGCCTGCCTGCTGGTCTACCTGCTCATCAAGTCGCCGTGGGGCCGCGTGCTCAAGGGCATCCGCGAGGACGAGGACGCCGTCCGGTCCCTGGGCAAGAACGTCTACTCGTACAAGATGCAGTCGCTCATCCTCGGCGGCGTCATCGGCGCGGTGGCCGGCATCATCTACGTGCTGCCACGAGCCGTCCAACCCGACTCCATGGGCCGTCCGATGACGTTCTTCATCTGGACGATCCTGCTGCTCGGTGGTGCCGCGACCGTGTTCGGGCCTGTGCTGGGCTCGATCATCTTCTGGGCCGGCCTGATGCTGATCAAGACGGTCATGCGCGACGGCGTCCCGGAGACGATCATGCGCAACGAGCAGATCGAGCAGTTCGGCTGGATCATCGTCGGCGTCACGCTCATGCTGCTGGTGATCTTCCGGCCACAAGGCATCCTCGGAGACAAGAAGGAGCTGGCGATCAATGTCCGCTGACCTTCCGGCCACCACGGTCGCTCCGGCCGCGAGCCGCCGTGCCGCCGTCGCGGCAGAGCTGGCCGACGTCGAGCGGGTGCCGGGTGCCAAGAAGCCCGACCCGATCGTCGTCGCCGATCACATCACCCGACACTTCGGGGGCATGACCGCCGTCGACGTCGACCACATCGAGATCCAGCGCGGCGCCATCACGGCCCTCATCGGACCGAACGGGGCGGGCAAGACCACGCTGTTCAACCTGCTCACCGGCTTCGACAAGCCGAGCACCGGCACCTGGTCGTTCGAGGGGAAGTCGCTGCACGGCGTCTCGGCCGCCCGCGTGGCTCGGTCCGGCATGGTCCGCACCTTCCAGCTGACCAAGGCCCTGAGCCGCATGCTCGTCATCGAGAACATGCGGCTCGGTGCCACCAAGCAGCCCGGCGAGAACCTGGTCACGGCCCTCTTCCCGCCGCTGTGGAAGGCGCGCGAGAAGGAGATCACCCTCCAGGCGGAGGAGCTGCTGGCCCGCTTCAAGCTGGACACCAAGCGCGACGACTTCGCCGGTTCGCTCTCGGGCGGCCAGCGCAAGCTGCTCGAGATGGCCCGGGCGCTCATGAGCAAGCCGACCATGGTGATGCTCGACGAGCCGATGGCTGGCGTGAACCCCGCGCTGACGCAGTCCCTGCTGGGGCACGTCGAGGCGCTGCGCGACGAGGGCACCACGGTGCTGTTCGTCGAGCACGACATGCACATGGTCCGGCACATCTCGGACTGGGTCATTGTCATGGCCGAGGGCCGCATCGTGGCCGAGGGGCCGCCCGAGACCGTGATGCAGGACCAGGCCGTGGTCGACGCCTATCTGGGCAAGCACCACGACACCGACCTCGGCGACGACAGCCTGCTCGAGGACGACACCACCGAGCAGCTCGAGGCGGAGGTCCGTGCCGAGGCGATCGCGCGCGGCGAGCAGGAGGAGACCTCATGAGCACGACGGCCACCGACACCACCGACGCCGCGTCCGTCCACCGGGGCGCGCCCACCGGCGAGCCGTTGCTCGACGCCAAGGACCTCTACGCCGGCTACATCCCCGGGGTCGACATCCTCAACGGCTGCAACCTCGTGGTCCACCCCGGCGAGCTGGTCGGCATCATCGGCCCGAACGGCGCCGGCAAGTCGACGCTGCTCAAGGCCCTGTTCGGCCTGGTCACGGTCCGGCAGGGCGCCGTCACGCTGCACGGCGAGGACATCACGCGCCTGCGCTCGGACTCGCTGGTCAAGCGCGGCGTCGGCTTCGTGCCGCAGTCCAACAACGTGTTCCCCTCGCTGAGCATCGAGGAGAACCTCCAGATGGGGATCTTCCAGGCCCCGAAGAAGTACAACGAGCGGTTCGAGTTCATCGTCGACCTGTTCCCCACCCTCGGGGAGCGCCGCAAGCAGCGGGCCGGCTCGCTGTCCGGCGGTGAGCGGCAGATGGTCGCGATGGCGCGGGCGCTGATGATGGACCCGTCCGTCCTGCTGCTGGACGAGCCATCCGCGGGCCTGTCGCCCGTCCGGCAGGACGAGACGTTCATCCGGACCCGCAAGATCAACAAGGCCGGCGTCTCGATCGTCATCGTGGAGCAGAACGCGCGCCGCGCCCTGCAGATCTGCGACCGCGCCTACGTGCTCGACCAGGGCCGCAACGCCTACTCCGGGCCGGGCCGCGAGCTCATGCACGACCCCAAGGTGATCGAGCTGTACCTGGGAACGCTGGCCACGGACGTCGAGGAAGCCAACAAGCCGGCTGCCGGGCTGACGACCCCGCCGGTGGCCTGACCCACGTCAGTTGTCGGGCCCGGTCGCGTCCGCGCGGCCGGGCTCGACGTCCGTCCCGGGCGTGGGGCGGACGTCCGTGATGCCCAGCTCGTCGGCGAGGAAGAGGAACGCGCGCCCGTAGGGATGCGGACCGACGTCGGCGCGCACCCGGTCCCAGTCGATCTGCTCGCGCAGCGCCCGGACGATGGCCAGCAGGCGCCCGAAGTCGCACGCGTGTTCCCCGAGCACCCGCAGCTTGGCGGAGACGACGTCGGTGGCGCTGAGCACCGGCATCCGCACCGCCAGCACCTCCAGGACGTCGCTGCGCGCCAGCAGCTCCTCGGTGACCGGCTCCCCCACCATCCGGAAGAGCACGTCGACCAGCTGCCCGTGGTGGAACGCCTTGAACAGCCAGTTCTCCGCGGGGTCCTCGACGTCCAGGCCCGCCGCGGCGATGGCCTCCTTGGCCCGGTCGACGTCCTTCTCGGTCACGGCGAAGTCGGCGTCGTGACTCGGCTCCGGTGCGCCCCGGGCCCACGCGGCGTAGCCGCCGACGAGCGCGAACGGGATCTCGGCGTTCGTCAGGGCGACCGCCGTGAGCCGCAGCCCGTCCTGCAGGGCCGTGCGGTCGTCCGGGKGGTCGGCGAGGGCGCCCTGCTGCGTCATGGCTCCACTGTCTACACGCCGACGCGCGGGCTCGCAGGTCGACCGCGACAATCGTCGGGATGCGCCTGGCGACCTTCAACATCCTGCACGCGAGATCCCTCGTCGACGACGCTGTGGACGTCGATCGGTTCGCCGACGCCGTCCGCGCGCTCGATGCCGACGTGCTCGCGCTGCAGGAGGTGGACCGGGACCAGCCGCGCTCGCACGGCGCGGACCTCACGTCGGTGGCCGCCCAGGCCATGGACGCCCCCGAGCACCGCTTCGCCGCGGTCCTGCACGGCGAGCCCGGTCTGTGGACGGCGGCGACCGGCGAGCTCCAGCCGTCGACCGCCGGGTACGGCATCGCGCTGCTCAGCCGGTACCCCGTGCGCGAGTGGCGCCTGCTCGCCCTCCCGACGCTGCGTGGTCGAACCCCCGTACGGTGGCCGGGGAACCGCTGGCCGTCCCTGGTCCGCGACGAGCCCCGCGCGGCCCTGGCGGCCGTCCTGGACACCCCGGAGGGCGTCCTGACGGCCGTGGCGACCCACCTGACCGTGATCCCGGGCTGGACCACCCGTCAGCTCCGGCACCTCACGGCGCAGGTCGCCTCGCTCCCCCGCCCCCTCGTGCTGCTGGGCGACCTCAACCTCGACGACGACCGCCCGGCCCGCACGACGGGCATGAACCCGCTCGCGACGGCGGCGACGTACCCCGTCGACTCCCCCACCCGCCAGCTCGACCACGTCCTCGCCGACGGCCGGGTGCGCGCCCTCGGTCCCGGCCGCGCGGTGAACACCGGCCTGTCCGACCACCGCGCCCTCGTCGTCGACGTCTCGCTCGACTGACACGCACCGAGGGCCGGTGCGGATCGCTCCGCACCGGCCCTCGGTGGTGGTTCAGCGTCTGTCGACGCGATCAGCGCAAGGTCACTTGACCGAGCCCTCGACCGCCTTCACCCAGACGTTMTTGTTGTCGTTCCCGTACTTGTAGACACCGATGAAGGCGCTGGACGGGTCGTTGTCCGCGTTGAACGGACCCACGCCGGCCTGGCCCTTGTACTGGATGTCCTTGCCGTCGTCGAGAAGCTTGACGCAGTCGGCGAACGACTTGCACTCCTCGCCACCGTTCGCGCCCGAGACCGCCGCCAGGTTCTTCTGGATGGTCTCGCCGTCGGTGCCCTTGCCCTTCACGGCCGCGAGGGCCGCGAGGATGGTGGCGTCGTACGACTCGGGACCGTAGGCGAAGTCCTTGAGGTTGGCGTCGACGGTCTTCAGCTTGGCCTGGAAGTCGTCGCTCGGGAACGCACCGGGGATGGTGCCCTGAGCGCCCTCGAGGGTGCCCGGCTGGAAGTCAGCCGAGTAGTCGGCCGTGTTGCCGTCGACCAGGTAGATGGTCGACGGGTCGACGCCAGCGCCGACGAGCGCAGGGATGATCTGCTTCGTCTGCTCGAAGGCCAGGACCACGACGGAGTCGGGGTTGGTGGCCAGCAGGGCCGTGATGTCGGAGTCGAAGCTGCTCGCAGCCGGGTCGAACTCCTGGCCCTTCAGGCCATAGGTGATCGTGCCGCCAGCGCCCTCGACGGTCTCCTGGACGACGTCGCGCAGCGACGTGCCGTAGTCGTCGTTGAAGACGAGGATGCCGACGTTGGAGTGGCCGTCACCCGTGATCAGGTTGCCGAGCGCCGCGCCCTGGACCGTGTCCGGCGGGGCGGTGCGGAAGTAGTACGGCGAGTAGCCGGACAGCTTCGTGGCGGTGTTGGCGGGCGAGATCTGGACGACCTTCGCTGCCGTGATGTCATCCACCACGTTGAGCGTGACCGACGAGGACGCCGCACCGATGATGACCTGGACCTTCTTCGAGAGAAGGTCGGTCACCGACTGCGTGGCGACCTCGGCGTGGTCGGCGTCGGACGAGTCGGCGTCCTCCTGGACGACGTCGTTGCCCAGCACACCGCCGGCCTCGTTGATCTCCTTGATGGCGAGCCCGACGCCGGCGATCTCGGGCGGGCCGAGGTAGGCGAGCGAACCCGTCTGCGGGAGGAGCGTGCCGATGATCAGGGCGTCGGAGGAACCTGCGGCAGTGCCGCCGTCCGTCGCGTCGTCGCCGCTGTCGCCGGAGCCGCCACAGGCGGTCAGAACCAGCGCGGTCGCGCCGGCCAGTGCCGCGGCCCGAACTGCGTGAGTCGAACGAATCATGCGTGGTACCCCTCTGTGAGTACTGCGATCCGCGGGATCCCGGTAGGAGTCCTGCAGGTGTGGCGCGAAAGTACACATTGTTTGTGTCCGCGATGTGAATCAACATGTCTCAGCGAGGGTTGTTGCCAAGTTGTGACCGACCAGTAACTACGCAAACTGGACAGATGCCCGGCATCTGCACAGTCCGGACATGCCGAAGGCCGGCTCGGATCTCCCCGGGCCGGCCTTCGTCATTCACTCGTCAGGACGAACCGCCACCGACCTGCTCGATGACCGCGTCGGCCACCTCGCGCATGGTGAGCCGGCGGTCCATCGAGGTCTTCTGGATCCACCGGAACGACTCCGGCTCCGTCAGCCCCATCTTGGTCATGAGCAGGCCCTTGGCCCGGTCGACGCGCTTGCGGGTCTCGAACCGCTCGGCCAGGTCGGCCACCTCGGACTCGAGCGCGGTGATCTGCGCGTAGCGCGAGATCGCGATCTCGACGGCGGGCAGCAGGTCCGCCGGGCTGAAGGGCTTGATGACGTACGCCATGGCGCCGGCGTCGCGCGCCCGCTCCACGAGCTCCTTCTGCGAGAAGGCCGTCAGCAGGACCACCGGCGCGAGGTGCGCCTTGCCGATGCGCTCCGCCGCCGAGATCCCGTCGAGGATCGGCATCTTCACGTCCATCACGACGACGTCCGGCTTGAGCTCGGTGACCAGCTGCACGGCCTGCTCGCCGTCACCGGCCTCGCCGACCACGTCGAAGCCCGCATCACGCAGCGTCTCGACGACGTCCATCCGGATCAGCGCCTCGTCCTCCGCGACGACGGCGCGCCGGGCCGGGCGGCTAGGGGCCGGGGTGGGCTCCCCCGCCGGCGCGGGAGTGCTCAGGTCCAGGGCGGCGTCGGGGGCCGCCTCGGTCGGGGGGGTCGCGTCGGTGCTCACGTGCACAGAGTAGTGGGCGGTACCTCTCCCTTCGCAGTGATTGCACCTGTGAGGCGGAGCACGCGGTCCGCGCGGGCCTGCTGCGCGGCTATCCTGCTGCACGGCCCCGATAGCCCAACCGGCAGAGGCGTTCGGCTCAAACCCGATCCAGTGTGGGTTCGAATCCCACTCGGGGCACCCATCTGACCTGGTCATACGTGTCGGCGTGTCATATACGTGTCATACGAGATCGTGCGTCGACCACGACCGCTGGTCGACGTGGGCCGATTCCTCGGCCGCACGCGACGTGAGCGCGGCGAGGCACCTGCGCGGGACGATCATCCTTCTGGTCTGGACAGGCGGGCCACCACTAGCGTCTGCGACGTGGCCTACCTGCAGACGCACTTCTTCTCCGAGGTCCTGGGCTTGTCCGTGCAGGCAGACGTCCTGCTCCCGCAGCCCGCGTCCGCGCGGCAGATCGGCCTGAGCGCGCCGCCCACGACCGACCGGCATCCGACGCTGTTCCTGCTGCACGGCCTGTCCGACGATCACTCGATCTGGATGCGTCGCACGTCGATCGAGCGGTACGCGTCCGAACACGGGCTGGCGGTCGTCATGCCGGCCGCGGACCGGTCCTTCTACGCCGACATGGTCCACGGCAACCGGTACTGGACCTACGTCAGCGAGGAGCTCCCCGCGCTGATGCGGTCGTTCTTCCCGTTGTCGCACCGGCGGGAGGACACGTTCGTCGCCGGCTTGTCGATGGGTGGATACGGTGCCTTCAAATGGGCTCTGAACAAGCCCGGGACAGTCGCTGCGGCCGCGAGCCTGTCAGGTGCCCTCGACGTCGCCGCCGAGTTCGACACGGACATCGGACCCGAGCTCCGCACGATCTTCGGCTCGGTCGACGAGCTGCGCGCCGGCGGTAACGACCTGCTGGACCTCGTCGCGCGAGCGGACGTGTCGACGGCCCCTGCGCTGTACCAGTGGTGCGGCACCGAGGACTTCCTCTACGACCATAACGTGCGATTCCGCGACGGGGCGCTGGCCCGCGGACTGCCGCTCGCGTACAGCGACGGCCCTGGCGAGCACGAGTGGTCCTGCTGGGACGACCAGATCCGGCGAGTGCTCGACTGGCTCCCGATCCCGCGCTAAGACCGCCTCACAGTGTGCCGCCTGGGGTGCCCCAGGCGGCCGGTCGTCGTCGGCGGGGCGGCGTGGTGATCACAGGACGTCGCATCAACGACTCGCTGCTCGGCGCCCTGGCTCTCTACGGGCCGCCGCGCCAGTGGTCGATCCGCCGATGGTCGGGGACGAAGCCGTGGTTGACGCCCCACAGCACGGCCTGCGTCCTGCTCTCCGCGCCGATCTTCCGGTAGACCGAGCGGATGTAGGACTTCACCGTGTTCGGGCTGAGGTACGTGTGTGCGGCGACGTCGGCGTTGCTCAGGCCCTGGGTGATCAGCGCAAGGATCTCCGACTCCCGGTCGGTGAGGCCCTCGCCCCGACCCGGCCAGTCGAGACCGTTCGCGGGCCGGACGCGGCCCGGGACCTCGCTGACCACCACCTCGCCGGCGTGGACCGCCTCGAGGGCGGCGACGAAGTCGCGGGCCGGCAGGGCCTTGGAGAGGTACCCGCGGACACCCTGCTCCCGGGCGCTGGCGACGAGGTCGGGGTGGAAGTTCCAGGTGAACACGACCACCTTGCGCGCGGACGGGTTCCGGACCAGCTCACCGATCTGCTCGTGGTCCGACTCCGGCTGCGCGAAGGCGTCGTAGAGCACGATGTCGACGGCCTCGCGGACCGGCTCGTTCGTGTCGATCTCGGCGACCACGACCCGGTCGCGATAGTCGTCGAGGATCTTCGCGACGCCCATCACCACCACGTCGTAGTCGTCGACGAGCGCGACCGTGACGGGCTGCTGGGGTGCGGGCATGTCTCACCATAGACCCCCCTAGGGGTGTAGTACACCCACCCTAGGGGTGGTGAACTCGGGGAGTATCAGTCGCCCGAACCAGGAGGTTTCACCATGCTGGGACTCATCATCACGATCATCGTCGTCGGGCTGATCGCGGGCCTGCTCGCGCGCCTCGTCGTCCCCGGCGAGCAGAACCTGTCCATCGCCATGACGATCGTCATCGGCATCATCGGGTCGTTCGTCGGCGGATTCCTCGGCTACCTGCTGTTCCACAAGGACGCGTCCGACGGCTTCCTGCAGCCCGCTGGGATCATCGGGTCGATCATCGGCGCCATCATCGTGCTGCTCATCTGGATCCGCGTGGGCGGCCGCCGCTCGATCACCAGCTGACCCACCGACCGCGGGTTCCGGTCTCCACGACGGACCCGCGGTCCTCCGTGGTCGCCCGGACGGGTGAAGAGTGGGCGCCCGCCGCGCCGCCGCCGTCCGGCGCTGCCATCTTCCTGTCAGTGAAGCCGACAATCGCGGACCAGCGCTTCGAGCCTTGGCCGCGAACAGCACGACACACAGAAGCTAGAAGTGATGGCTCTGCGTTGAGGAAGAGGAAAGTCATGAGCGTGGCACAGACCCTCTGGGCCTCCATCCAGGAGGACCCGGTCTTCATGCGGAAGATCAACGGCTGGCTCACAGTCTTCTGGCTACTGAACTTCCCACCCGTGATCGCGGCCTACATCTGGGCACCGGACGCCTGGAAGCAGGCGTCGATCCTCTACCTGGCCCTGGTGTCGATCTACGCCAACGTGGCCGGTCACCTAGCAGCGTGGCAAGCATCTCGGATCGAGGTCATCCAGAACGACGACGCCAACGTGTCGGACGTGCTCGAGAAGGTGGAGGAGATCCACGCGGTCACCACCCACGGAGCGAGCAATGGGTGACGGGCTGTGGTGGGACGTCTACGCAAGCGGATGACTGACGGCAACCCCGGGTGATTCACGCTGGCGTGTCATGTAAGGCTCACTCCAGCTACCGGCGCCGTCAGCTCCGTGGCTCGAGGTAGACGGCAAGGACCGCGACGTCGTCGTCCGCCTCGCTCTCGGGGACCAGCCGCCGCAGCAGCTCGTCGACGAGGCCGTCCAGGTCGCGGCGGGCGCGGCCTGCCCCGTCGTCACGCGTGAGCTCAGCGACCTGGGCGACGAGGCGGTCCAGCCCGACGCGCAGGTGCTCGCCCCGGCGCTCGACGAGGCCATCGGTGTAGAGCAGCACCGTCGAACCGCGGGGCACACGCACGACATGGTCGGTGCGCGGCGTCCCGGGGAGCAGGCCCAGGAGGAGCTCCGCGGGGGCGGCGAGCTCGGTCACCGTGCCGTCGGGCGCGATCAGCAGCGGCGGCAGGTGGCCGGCGTTCGTCCAGCGCAGCGTCATGGCGTCGTCGACCCGGTCGCCGGGCTCCTCGAGCCGGAGAACGACGGCTGTCGCCAACGCGTCGATGCCCAGCGCGCGGGCGGCGTCCTCGAGCGACGTGAGCACCTGCGCGGGCGTCCCGCCGCCCGTGTGCGCGATGCCGCGCAGCAGGGTGCGCAACTGGCTCATCGCGGCGGCCGCGGGGGTGTCGTGCCCCATCACGTCCCCGATGACGACGACCGTCTCGTCCGACGGCTGGGTGAACGCGTCGTACCAGTCGCCGCCCACCTGCGCCGCCTCCGCCGTCGCGACGTAGCGCACGACGACGTGCAGGTCCGCGGACGGCGTCGGTGAGGAGAGCAGCGAGCGCTGCAGCGCGACCGCGATCTCGCGCTGACGCTCGAAGAGCCGCGCGTTGTCCAACGCCATGCCCGCCCGGTCCGCCAGCTGCACCAGGAGCGCGACGTCGTGCGGCGTCAGGCCGGGCTGACCCTCGTCGAGGAACACGGTGATGGCACCGACCGTGCGATCGCGCGCGCGCATCGGGATGGCGTACGCGGTGCTCGGCGCGAGCTCGCGAAGCACGTCGCGGGCGCGGCCCGACAGCACACTGCTGATCGACTCGGTCGCATTGCGGATGACGATCGGCTCGCCCGTGCGCATCGTGCGGAACAGGTACGCATCCGGTGCGAGCGCGTCGATGCGCAGCGCCGCGTACGTGTTCACCGTCTCGCGCATCGCAGGGTCGGTGTGCCAGGCGGCGATGTCGCGAAGCTGGCGGTGGTCCTCGGACATCGTCACCAGGCACCATGTGCCGAACGTCGGGACGAGGTGGGCCGCCAGGCGGCGGACCGCCTCCTCCGTCTCGAGCGTCGAGCTCAGGTCGTCACTCACCTGGGCGAGCAGACCCAGCCGCCGGGAGGAGTCCTCCGCCGCAGCGCTGGCCGTGCGCACCTCGTCCTGCGCGCGACGACGCTCCGAGATGTCGTCGAGGTAGACCGACAGGCCGTCGGGCCCCGGCCACGCCCGCACCTCGCACCAGCGGTCGACCGGCGCGGCGACGAATGCCTCGAAGATGCGCGGCGCCGCGGCCGAGACGGCCTTGCGGCACTCGCGCTCGACGTCGGTGCCGAGCCACTGCGGGTACGCGTCCCAGACGACGACGGACAGCAGCGCGTCCCTCGTGCTGCCGAGCAGGTGCTCCCCGGCGGCGTTGACGTAGGTGAACCGCCACTCGTCGTCGAGCAGGAAGAAGGCGTCCGGCATCGTCTCGAGGATGCGGTCGACCCGCGCCTCGGCATCCCGCTCGACAGTGGTGTCATACGCGGCCCCCATGAGCCGGACGGCGGTCCCGTCCGGACCGGCCAACGCCATGCCCCGCGCCTTGACCCACCGCACCGAGCCGTCGCCCCGGATCACGCGGTACTCGGCGACGTACTGCGAGCACGCGGCGATCGCGGCTTGCAGCGCCTCGCTCACCCGCGGCAGGTCGTCGGGGTCGAGCGCGGCGTTGAACGCCTCGATCGTGGACCCGAAGTCCTCCCGGGCGATGCCGAAGATCTCGAGCAGCTGGTCGTCCCAGTCGAGCCGGCCGGAAGCGAGGTCCCAGTCGAAGCTCCCGACCCCTCCGGCGCTGACGGCGAGCTGCCAGCGCATGCGGTCCGCCTCGTACCGCGCAGCGAGCTCAGCCAGTGCCGCCTCGGGATCCGCGCTCACGGAGGGAGGCAGGTCTCCGGCGTCGACGTCCGTCATCGGCCTGCCTCTCAGAGTGCTGGGATCAGCACGATACGGGCTCGGCCCGTTCCCGACGTGGACACGGCGCTGCGACAGCGGGTGAGCGTCGCGCGAATCTTCGCATCGATTCAGCCCTGAGTGTCGTGACGCAGGACAGATCGACCGACATCAAAGCGTCATACATGACTGTCCGCCGGTCATGGCCGGTACCCGGCGAAGGTATGAAGTACCCGTCGGCGATCGAGTCCCGGCCACCGCGCTGGCGGCCTGGTTGTCGGGTTCCTAGCCCCACGCCACCAGTCGGGCGGGCCCCGCAGGTGGGTCGGGCATTGTCGAGATGCGCGGCAGATGTGACGGTTCCCGTGCGAACCAGCGTGAACGGCGGTCCGCCGGGACGGGCGATCAGTCAGCGTGCCGCGCCTGCCACCCATCGTCGAGGCGGTCCCATCCCTGCTCCTCGGGTGCGGCTGGGGGGTCGGTGAGCCAGTACGTCTCGTCCGGGTTCCAGCCCGCCAGGACGGAGCTGGTGTCTCCTTGGACTGCGACTCGTCGACCGGCAGTGCTGAGGTAGCCGGCTGTGGTCAGGTGGACGGCGTCGAAATGATCGGCGACGCGTACCCAGTCAGGGACCACCCAACGGTCGGTGGCACCGGTGGTGCGGAACCAGTCGTGACGCCGTGATGCGGTCACCTCGAGGGGGAAGCGGCGGCACAGCTCGGCCCACGCCTGCGCCCCGTCCAGCTCGTAGATGTTCGACCCTGCCGGGACGACGATCGCTCGCACCGAGGCCCACTCCCAGTTCCAGGCGTCCTCGACGAACCGCAGACCGACCGGCCCGTGGCCGCCGATGCGGCGCGTGGTTCGCGTCAGATCACGCGGTGGCGTGGACCACCACGTGCCACTGAAAGCGGCTCGGGGATCAGCGGGTCGTTCCCGCTGCGCCCTGGCTTCCTCCGCAAGGGTGCGATCCCGCCAGCGAGACAGGATCACGTCGGCGGCCTGGTCAGACGGCTGCGTCTGCGGGTCGTCGAAGACCACACTCGCCTGCGCGGTTCGCTCGATCGGAGCCACCCACCACGCGGCCCGGTCGGACGACGCGACCGAGGTGGCGATCCGGTCAAGCGGAGCGTGCATCTGTGGGGTGGCCGCGAGCAGGTCCTCACCGTCAGGCTCCTGCCAGTACCGCGCGCTGTCGACAGCTGCCTGCAACGCGACGAGCAGGACGTCGGTGTCGAGGCGGTCGAGCGGCAGGGCATCCAGCAGGCGGGCCACCTCCGCGGGTGTGGGGATCGGCTCGGCATCGTCGTCCGGTCCTGCGACCGAAGCACGCAGCATCGTCCGTGACGTGCCAGCACCCGGATCGAGGTCGTACGCGCAGAGAGAGGCCGCGAACAGGTATTCCTCTCCCTCTGGGGTGCCCGCGGCGCGCGCGAGGGCAGCAGCGATCTCCAGGCACAGACGTCGCCCACGCGGTCCGACCGTCAAGTCGCCCCGTTCGATCACGAACTCACCGTAGAGCCCCCTGTCGCCGACTGGCCGTTCGCAGCGTCGACACCGCGGGAGTCCCGACGGCGAACGGCGGGAACGGGATGACCACCGACCAGTTCGCCGCCATCAACCCGACCATCACCCGCGGGGCGTTCGCGTTCGAGGTCCGGACAAGCCTGACGTCCACTCGATCGACGGTCCGCGAGGCTGCGACGAGCGGAGTCGGCGCGCGCTACTTACGATCGTCGAGGTCAAGCAGCGGCCCTCCGAACCCGCGCATCACCGTGCGTGCGGAAGCAGGCGTCTCCGCGCGACGGCGCCCGTCGGCACCCCGAGGACGTGATCATGCCGAACCGCAATCCCGGACCCAGCGTCAAGGACAAAGAGCTGTACGAGACGCTCCGCGACGAGGGCAACAGCAAGGAGAAGTCGGCGCGGATCGCCAACGCCGCTGCAGCGAAGGGCCGGGGATCGGTCTCGCACACGGGTGGCGCCTCCGGGTCGTACGACGACTGGTCGGTGCACGGCCTGCGCAAGCGCGCGGCCGAGATCGGCATCAGCGGCAGGTCCACGATGAAGAAGGCGGAACTCGTGCGCGCCCTGCGGTCTCATTGAGTGCCGTTGACGGCCGGCCGAGACCCACGAGTGCAGGCGTGACGCCCGTGCGCCTCGGCCTACCGGCCGCGACTGCCCTGTCGTTACGCATCCCTGGTTCGGTCGACGAGGCACTGCGCGACGTCGAGGAGTGGCCCGCTGGCCTGCTCCCAGGTCATGGCGCCACCGTGCAGGTGTGGGAGCTCTTGGCGACGCTCGCGGCGGCGGATCTTGCCGTCGCGCGCGCGGTGGAACCCCATCTCGACGCGCTGGCGATCCTGGACCAGGCACGCCCGGCGGGCATCGACCAGAGCGGCCACCMGTTCTCGACGTGGGGTGTGTTTGCAGCCGAGACGCCGGCGGCCCCGCTCCGTGCCACGCGCGCCCCGGGCGAGTCGTGGCGGCTGGACGGACTCAAACCGTGGTGCTCGTTGGCGGGCCGGCTCGACGGGGCCCTGGTCACCGCGGCCCTGCCCGGGGAAGGGGACGACCACGGCCTGTTCGTCGTCGACCTGCACTCCCCCGGCGTCGAACCCGTGCGTCACGCGTGGATCTCGCGCGGTCTGCGCGAGATCCCCAGCGGGCCGGTGAGGTTCGACGACGTGCCCGCCGACCTCGTCCGCGACGGCGACTGGTACGTCCAGCGCCCCGGCTTCTGGTGGGGCGGGGTCGGCGTCGCGGCCTGCTGGTACGGCGGCGCGGTCGGTATCGCTCGTCGCGTGCTGCTCGAGGCGCGACGCCGACCCGACGACCGGCTGCTCGCGATGCACCTGGGATCGATCGACGCGTGGCTCGCTTCCGCGCGGTACGCGCTCGCCCACGCGGCGGCCGCGGTCGACGCTTCGGGCAGCACCACTGACGGGGGGCGGACGGCCAGTTCGGCCGCTGAGCGCGCCGCCGGCCGCGTGCTGGCGAAGCGGGTGCGATCGGTCGTGGCGCGAACGTGCGAGGCCGTGCTCACGAGTTCCGGTCACGCGCTGGGCCCGGGCCCGCTGACCCAGGAGGAGGACCACGCCAAACGCGTCGCCGACCTCGAGATCTACCTGCGCCAGCATCACGCGGAACGCGACGACGCCTCCCTGGGCAACGCGTTGACCGTGTCCGAGGGCGACCCGTGGTGACCTTCGACGGCAGGGCTGCCGGAACACCGGCGACCGTGTGGTCCACCGACCCGCGGCTCGCCGCGCTCGAGCCGCTGGCCGTGCCCCTCGGCGGCCGGGTGGTCGTGGTGGCTGCCCATCCCGACGACGAGACGCTCGGTGCCGGCGGCCTGCTCGCCGAGCTCGCGGCCGCCGGACGACCCGCGGAGGTCATCGTCGTGACCGACGGCGCCGCATCCCATCCCGGGTCGACGACCCTGCTCCCGGCGGACCTGCGCAGGCTTCGCGTCGACGAGGTCCGCGTGGCCCTCACCGTGCTGTCGCCGGACTCTCCCGTGCGGCTGCTGGGCCAGGAGGACGGCGCCGTCCAGGACCATCGCGACGACGTCACGCGGGACCTGCGAGACCTCCTGACGACCGCGGACCCGCCCCAGGTTCTCGTCGCCCCATGGCGCGGCGACGGGCATCGCGACCACAGGGTCGTCGGCGAGATCTGCGCGGAGCTCGCGCTGGAGCTCGGCGCGCAGCTGCTCGAGTACCCCATCTGGATGTGGCACTGGGCTACACCCGACGAGCCGCTGGTGCCGTGGCCGCGGCTACGCGCGCTGACCTTGTCCGACCGGTCGGTCGTCCGCAAGCACCGGGCGACCGCCGCCCACAGCACGCAGGTGCGGGCCGCCTCGACCGCGCCGCTGGACTCCGCCCCGCTGCACGCTGACTTCCTCGCCTCCTTCGATCGCGACGTCGAGGTCTACGTGGTCGCCGATGAGCAACCGGCGACGGACCTGCCGGCGTCGTACTTCGACGCGAGCTACGCGCGTCGGGCGGACCCCTGGTACCTCGAGTCGCGCTGGTACGAGGAGCGCAAGCGCGCGGTGGCGCTCGCGGCGCTGCCCGAGCGGCGGCTGGGCACGGTCCTGGAGGTCGGGTGCTCGATCGGCACCCTGACCGCCGCGCTCGCACCTCGGTGCGACCGTTTGGTGGCGACCGACGTGTCGCCTGCCGCGCTCGCCCAGGCCAAGGAGCGCATGGCGGACCGGAGCAACGTCGAGCTGCTCCAGCACGACATCGCCGACGGGGTTCCTGGGGGCCCCTTCGACCTCATCGTCCTGTCCGAGGTCGGGTATTACCTCACCGGCACGCACCTGCGCGATCTCGCCGGCGCTCTCCGGGAGTCCCTGACCGACAACGGGAGCGTGGTGGCCTGCCACTGGCGCCACCCGGTCGCGGACTACCCGCTCGGCGGGGACGACGTGCACCGCATCCTGCGCGCCTCGCTCGCGCTGCACCGCCTCGTCGAGCACGTCGAGGACGACTTCGTGCTCGAGGTCTGGAGCCGCGACGACCGTTCGGTCGCCCGTCGGGCCGGTCTCGCGTGACCACGCGCGGACCGGTCGGCCACGTCATCGTCGTGGTGCCGGCGCGGGACGAGGAGGACCTCCTCGGACGGTGCCTCACCTCGGTGGTCGCGGCCGCCTCCCAGCTGAGCGGCCCGACCGCGCACGTCGTGGTGGTGCTGGACGACTGCCTCGACCGGACTCCCCAGATCGCGCGCTCGTTCCCGGTCGACGTCCACGAGATCGCCGCCCGATCCGTCGGCGCAGCACGCGCCTACGGGGTCGCGGTCGGGCTCGCTGCCGGGGCGGCCCCGCTCTCGCGGACCTGGATCGCGTGCACGGACGCCGACTCGGAGGTGCCCCCTCATTGGCTCACGAGTCAGCTGTCGCGCGCCGACGCCGGGGCGGACGTCGTCGTCGGCACGGTGCGGCCCGATCCGCAGGACCTGACCGAGGACCAGCTGGCCACCTGGTCTGCGACGCGCGTCCAGGGCCGGCCGAACGGCCACGTGCACGGCGCGAACCTGGGTGTGCGCGCCGACGCCTATGTGCGTGCCGGCGGATTCCCGCACCGCCCCGAGCACGAAGACGTCGACCTGGTCAGGCTGCTCGCCCAGGACCGGCGACATGTCGTCGTGGCGTCCGACGAGGCCGACGTCCTGACATCGGGCCGTCGGTACGGACGGACCCCGAGCGGCTATGCGGGCTACTTGAGAGCCGCGTTGGGCTGAGATGCGGTGCCGCCGCGACCGACGCACCATGAGTGCCGCGGTGGAGAATCGGCCGCAGGATCCGCTTCGACTACGGAACCCTGTTCTCCAAGGGCAGCACATGGGCACGGGTCAGGCACCGGTCATGCGCTACAACCGGCAACTTCGCGACTTGGTCGTGGCGGGTCGAGCGCGGCCGTCGTTCATCGTGTCCCACGAGCTCGGCCTCGACGAGGCACCTGACGCATAACCCCGTCGAGAGAGCGGGGCGGTGAGCGGGTTTGGCTCGCCCGCACAGGGCGTCCCTCTCCCGGCGGAGGCTCTCGCTGGTTCCCCTCACCGCCCCGCTATCGCGTCAGGACTGGACGGTCTCTCCCGAGGTGATCTGTGTGGTGTCTGCCCCGTGCTGGACCTCGATCCGCCGCGGCTTGGCGTCCTCGGACACGGGGATCGTCAGGGTGAGCACGCCGTCGGCATAGGTGGCCGAGATCGCGTCGAGGGCCAGCCCTCGGCCGACCGTGAGCTGGCGTGCGTAGGTCCCGACCGGGCGCTCCTTGGCCAGCCACTGGACGTCCTGCTCGGTGCTGGCGGTCCGCTGGGCGCGGATGGTCAGCGTCTGGTCTTCCACGTTCACGTCGATCGTCCCCGGGTCGGCACCCGGAAGGTCGACGTGCAGGACGTAATGATCGCCGGACCGGAACAGATCCATCGGCATCGTCGCTGCCGCGCGCTCGGCGGACACCATCTGCCCGAAGAGCCGGTCGAACTCCTGGAAGGGGTCGAATCGCGTAGCCACAGCCCTCACCTCCTCGTCGTCGAGGCGCCGGACCGCCCGGGCCTCGGAGCTCGTCCAGCGCCTCGTCGCTGGACTGGCTACAGCACAAAGAATTAGCACTCGGACGCCGCGAGTGCCAGTCATCTCTGTTCGCCAGAGGCGAACCGGGACCCGCCGTGACCCAGAAGCCGATTCGTCGTGGCGGTCAGTCAACGACAACCGGCTCACGGCGGTCCGTGCGTCGCGGGTTGCACGCCGATCCGGACTCGCTGATGGTGGATACCCCGGTACGCAGCGGCGTTACCTCGACACAAAAGGGCGAGTATGCGGTCAGTCCCCCGGTGGCTTCGCGACCTCGTGGTGCTCTGGCGCTCACAGAGCGTCCGCGCTCTTCGCTGGCGCTCCGCACCGCGACCGGAGGCGCGGCACCGGACATCGAGCCCGTGACCTCCGTGCGGCTCGGCGTCCCTGGCCCGACCGGCCGCGGTCAACGGAGCAACGACCGCACCCAGACCGCCACACCCTCGATCGCCCGCAGCCCTCGCGACGCCACCGTGGGTCCGGCCGCACGCCGTTCGAGCAGCGCAGCCAGCCGACGGGCGACCGATGCCACGATGGGAAGGAGGATCACGACGACGAGGAGGAGGCGGATCCTCCCGAACAGGAATGCCCACACGGTGGTCTCCCGGCGCCGGGGCGCGCACGGACGCCCGGTTCGGCGCCCGCTGCACGACGCCGTGGTCCATGGTGAGCGCCCGCACGCTTCGACGCACCTCAGGACGAAGAAGCGGTCAGGCAGAGTTCAGCGGGCCGTCGCGCACCGGTGGGTCCGCCGGGTCCGCGGGCGCCACCGGCACGTCCTCTCGCGGCGACGAGTCATCGTGGTCGCCGGGCCCGTCCGGCCCGCCCACGATCGGGCTGCTCACGCCTGGATGATCGGGCCGTGGGCGTCGGGGTTGCCCGGGTCCTCGATGGCAGGCGGCGAGTCCGCCGGCTGCTTGTCCGGAAGACCGTCCAGCTCGTCAGGCAGGTCCGGCGTGTCGTCGTTGTCGGGAACCGGGATGCTCATCACTGACCTCCTCGTGCAGATCTGGCCACAGTAGGCACGCCCGGTCCTCCACCGCGCGCCGGGCCGCGGCCCCACGGCCGGACCGGATGCGTCATCGGGCCGTCTGGACAACAGTGGAAGCCGTTGACCACCACGATCGGAGCCCACTGTGAGCGACCAGAACGCGAGCACGACCGGCAAGGGGGACACACCTCCCCTGCCCGACGCGACACCGGCGGAAGGCCAGCCGGACCAGGGCGACAACCAAGATGTCCCCGCACGCAAGATCTATCCGACCGACCCCACCGGGGCAGAGCCGGCGTGAGCACGCGCCGCGAGCGCGAGGACGTCACCGAGCTGATATCGATCCGGCACAGCGCGACCGTGGGCAATGTCGCCACGACCGAGGTGGAGCCACAGCCTGGTGCGGACAGTCAGCGAACGCGGCACTCCCCCACTCGCGACGGGGTTGGCGGCGTGCTGCAGGAGGTAGGACTCGTGGCATCGGCCAGACGGTTGGGCATGGGCAAGCGTCCGTCGCCCGCCTCCTGCGTGCGACCGATCGTCGCGCACCGTCCAAGGCGCGCGCCGCTATCGGCGGCGCTCTCCGTCGCCGGCCGCGACCCCGATACCTTGGCGGTCCGCCCCGAGCGCGACATCGAGATCCATCGGACGCGGCACCGACTCA
This sequence comes from Cellulomonas sp. P1_C4, assembly GCF_056406355.1. Lineage (NCBI taxonomy): Bacteria > Bacillati > Actinomycetota > Actinomycetes > Micrococcales > Cellulomonadaceae > Cellulomonas > Cellulomonas sp. P1_C4. The sequence goes on from NZ_JBFUAI010000006.1 coordinate 68,064, forward strand.
CGGACGGTCTCGCCGAGGAGGTCGAGCTGGCGCTCGAGAACCGGGATGCGGTCCGGCGTGGCGACCTGGGCCAGGTCGCGCAGGGCAGCGGTGAGGCGGCGGGACACCTGGGGTGACGCCGCGCCGGCGATACGGATCTCGTCGAAGGCGAGATGGACGTACGCGTCCCAGTCCATCACCGGTTCCCTCAGCCGAACGGTGCCCGCGCTGTCCCGGTAGAGCCCGTCCGACAGGGGGCGCCGGGCGATCTGTCGAAGGCAGTCGTGGAGACGGTCGATGGCCTGGACAGCGGTGGTCGGGTCCTGGAGCGGCGAGTCCGCGAGCGAACGCTGGGCGATGTCCACCAGGAGCCGCAACCCGTACGCCGCGTCCTTGTCCAACGTGCGCTCGAGGCCCATCACCACCGCCTCGTCGACCTTGCGCTCGTCCAGGCCGACCGGGTCGCCGTGGACCTGGAACAAGGGCGCACCGGCCGGGACGAACTCGCCGAGCGCCGGCAGCAGCTCCAGGACACAGTCGGACCTCGTGGCTTCCTCCACCAGGTGCTGGTAGCCGATCACGGTGACCACTCCGGACCGTGACGCTCGCAGGAGCCGTCGGCCGTCCTCCTCGAGCTCGTCACCGGGGTCGGCGTAGATCTCGTCCAGCAGCTTGCGGGTCTGCTTGCCGACGAGCTCGATGAGGCTGGAGACGCGGAGCGACTGCCCGATGTGGTGCACGTAGATGATCAGCACCGCGATGCTGATGATCACCAGGACGAAGGCCGTCAGGACCGCGGTGCCCGGCACGTTGCCCGTGCCGTCACCGTTCGACGTGACCTCGTGCAGGGCGACGATCGCGAACGCGAACGTGGCCACGAACAACCCGATGGCGCTCTGGCTCGGCTTGTCGCGCAGCAGCCGCTGGACGATGCGAGGAGAGAACTGGCCCATCGCGAGCTGCACCACGACCATCGTGATGGTCAGCACGAGGGCGGCCATGCTCACCATCGAGGCCGCGACCGTCGACAGGATCGCGATCGCCGCCTCGGGGCCGCCGACGATCGCCGTGGGGATCAGCGAATAGTCGAAGTGTCGGTCGATGGTGATGGTGACCAGGGCCAGCGCCACGCCTCCGAGAACGAACACGACCGGCACGAGCCAGAGGCTGTTCCGCACGCTCAACCACGTCTTGTAGAGCCACATGCCGATCCCCGTTTCGGAAGGGCGAGCATCGCGCGCCGAGGCCGGAGGTCGCGTGGTCCAAAGGTGCAGCCGCGACGAGGCATCGACCACGGTCGGCCGCGGTATCGCAGTGGTCGCGACCCCGGCTTGTCAGCGGTCCGGCGACCGAGGAACGGTCCGCTAGCACCCGGGGCGCCTTTGCCCACGCTCGGCGCGCACTGCATGACGTCGTGGACCCATGGTGGGTGTTCGCAGGCGACACCGCACCTCGGAGACGACGGCGACCACGCGCTCCATCGAAGAGCGCGCACCCACGTCCTCGACGCTCGGGCGACGTCCGGACGCTCGCAGCATCAGGAGGCTCACGATCGCGGCGAGGACACCGGCACCCCGACCGCCGGCACCAGCTCGCCGACCACAGCGGTGGTGGATCGAGCACGCAGCGTGGAGCGTGTCAGGGCCTAGCTGTGCGGTACCGATCGACGAGCTCGTCCATGAGCCGGTCGTACCGGGGATCGACCGCCTTTCGGACGGGGTCGGCGTCGTGCCAGGCGACGATCTCTCTGGCGCCGTCCTCGAAGGGGATCGTCGCGACAAACTCGGGCACGACACTCTTGAGCTTCGTCATGTCGAACGTCGACGAGTGTGTCTTGTCGCCGAGCAGAGATGCGCCCCACTCGGCGTCCACGGAGGCGATGGCGTCCGACGGCACGTGCACGATGCGAGCTTCTGTGCCGGCGGCCCGGGCCAGCGTGTGGGCGAGCTGGTCCCACGTGAGGACCTCGTCCGTGGTGATGTGGAACGCCTCCCCTCGGGTCAGCGGGTTGCCCAGGAGTGGGACGAACCCGCGCGCGAAGTCGGCGTGGTGCGTGAGCGTCCACAGCGAGGAGCCGTCACCGTGCACGACGATCTCCTTGCCCTGGCGCATCCGTTCGACGATGGTCCATCCACCGTCGAACGGAACAGACGTGCGGTCGTAGGTGTGCGAGGGACGCACGATCGTGACCGGAAGGTCCCTCTCGCGGTACGCCGCCACCAGCAGGTCCTCGCAGGCGATCTTGTCCCGGCTGTACTGCCAGTACGGGTTGCGCAGGGGGGTCGACTCGCGGATCGGGAGACGCGCAGCCGGAGTCTGGTACGCGGACGCGGAACTGATGAACACGTACTGCCCCGTCCGTCCTTCGAACAGGTCGAGGTCGGTACGCACGTGGTCGGGTGTGAAGGCCACCCAGTCGACGACGACGTCGAACTCCCGATCGCGCAGCACATCGCGGACCGAGCTCGGGTCGCGGATGTCAGCGACCAGCTGTTCGGCCTCGCGCGGCACCTCCCGCGGACCGGTGCCGCGGTTGAGCAGGGTGACGTCGAGTCCGCGCTCGACGGCCACGCGTGTGCTCGCGGAGCTGATGACGCCGCTGCCACCGATGAACAGGACCCGCCGACCACCCATGTTCTCCATCGCCTTCCGGGAGCACCGCCGGCGAGCTCCGGAGGTACGTCACCATCTCATCGGGCCCGCGTGGACGCTCAGTGAGACCCCGCGCGGCGCTCCAGGGCTTCGATGACGGTCTCGGCGATGTCGATGTCGTAGAGCCTCTCGACGCTCTGGAACCCGCCGGGACTCTCCGCGTTGATCTCCACCACCTTGCTGCCGATCACGTCGATGCCCACGAGGAACAAGCCGTCGGCGGCGAGCTTGTCGCCCATCGCCTCGACGACCTCGAGCTCGGCCGCACCGACCTCGAGAGGCACCGACCGACCGCCGGTGCTGATGTTGGCGCGCGGGTCGTTGCCCGTGGGCACGCGTCGGAAGGCGGCCGGCCTGCCGTCGCGCTCGAGGATGCGGCCCTCCAGCAGGAAGATTCGGGCATCGCCGTCCCTGCCTCCGTCGATGAACTCCTGGACGATGGCGTAGCCGTCCTGGAGGACCGCTTCCGTCATCTGCGCGAGGTTGGTCTCTCCCGGGCCCTCGATCATGAAGACGTTGCGGCCCTTGGCCCCGTACAGCGGTTTGACGACGCAGTGGCCGACTTCGGCGACGAACCGCTCGATCGACTCCGGATCTCGTGTCACCAGCGACCGTGGTCGGATCTTCTCGGGGAACTCCTCCAGGTAGAGCTTGCTGGTCGCTCGATGGAGGGTGTTCGGGTCGTTGACCACCGTCACACCTCGGGCCGCGAGCATCCGTCCGAACACCACGCCCATCGGGCTGGCCCACGGGCGCTCCTGCAGGTCGTCGATCGACTCGTTGCGCAGGACGAGCGCATCCAGGTCGTCCATGACGATCCGCTCGGCGTCGCGCTCCTTGATCCCCTCCATGAAGGTCGCGAGGGTGTCGTCGCTCTTCCACCTCGCGGCGCGGGCCCTGGCCGCGAACAGCCCGTCGCTGCTACCGAGCTCGAGGTCCCCGACGCCGACGTACCAGGTCTCGTGCCCGGCCCTGGCTGCGGCCCTGGCGAGTCGGGTGGTCGCGTACTCGTCCACCTCGGTGTCGACGTCGTTGACGAGAAAGGCGAGCCTCATGCCGCCACGTCTCCTTCGTACAGGTCGGTGACCGTCGCGCCCGCGCGCAGCCTCTCGAGACGCTCTTGTGCGCCGGGCACGTCGAGCCAGCGTGGCCGAACCCACGGCGCGTGGAGCACCTCACGGTCGAGCAGGTCCTGCACCAGGGGAATGTGGTCCAACGCGAGCTTGCCGACGAGCAGGACGTCGAGGCGGCTGCCCTCGGCGAGGGCGTCGAGGATGCGCGTGATCCCGCGCAGGTAGATCGCGTCCTTCACCCAACCGCCTCCGACGACGACCMGGATGGCGATGGACCACGCGGTCCGTGCCGGGATGCGGTGGTCGGCCCGCAGCGACTCGAAGATGTCCAGGAAGCCGGCGCCGTCGAGCAGCTGGCCGACCGCGACCACTCGCGCCGCGAGCACGCGCAGCCGCCGCGGGTCCAACCCGCCGGTCAGGTACTCGGCGAGCACGGCGAGCCCCTCCTGGGTCTCGTCGTAGCCGGGCAGGCCGATGGTCAGCAGCGTCAGCGGCTGCCGGGCACCGTTCTGGTAGGTCACCACGTGGGTGCCGACCTCGTGGTGCAGCAACGGCTCGACCCGGTCGGCCCGGATGGCGGCGGACTCCGGGATGAGCAGGCGGCCGAACGACACCATCAGCTCGGAGACGTCGTCCCGTACCTCGACGCGGACGGGGAAGTCCGGGTACACGGCGCGGTAGCGCTCGAACTCCGCACGGGCCGCGTCCGCGAACGCCCCGGCGGTGACGGTCCGGGTACTGGGCGCCTGCGGGGGGATGGTCTCGAGCAGCTCCGCCGCCGCCGCGGCCAGCGGAGAGGCCACCGTTCCGTAGAGCTGGAGCGACCCGTAGAGGAACCGTGACGTGTCGCGGTCCTCCAACGCGGTGATCTGCCGGGCGATCTCGTCTCTCTTCGCCCGGAAGAGCGTGTGCAGCGCCGGGTCGTCCACGTTCTCGACCTCGAGGTCGTACAGCTCACGCTGTGCCAGGTCCGGGTCGAAGTCCAACGGCCGCAGCCGCAGCGTGGGGGCCGTGCCGAAGTCACTGCGTTCGAAGTCGGCCCACGCCTCCGCCGCATTGAGTGGCGTGACGTTGACGAGCAGGTTCACGCGGCGCTCGATCTCCGTGAGCCGGGCGTCGATGTCGAGTGCAGGCGCCAGCTGCGCAGTCGGCGATGACATCTCACGAACATACGTTGTGGGCCCAACCCTCGCACGGGCCGAGCTTCTTCGTCCCGCAAGAGGACGACCGCGCCGCAGGACCGGCCGAACACCAGCGCGGTGACATCGAGCCCGGAGCAGGTTGCCGATCTGCTCGGCACCTCGGGCTGGTGGGTACGTGAGCAGGTCCGCCGCGGTCGATTCGAACATCTGCGCGTGGGCGGCGCGCGCATCAGGTTGACGTCCGAGCAGCTCGAGCAGGTCCTGGAGCACGCCACGGTGGCCCGACGACCCGTTGCCGCCGCTCACATGCCGAGGACGTAGCGAACGTGAGTCCGTCGATCAGGCACCCGACGCGGTGCTTGCCAGTTCTGGTTGTGGGTACCGCCTGGCAAGCTTGCCCGCGATGGGATGCAGCACGGCTAGACCGATGATCAACAGGGCGATGCCCGCGAGGATCTGGAACCCGCGTTCCTCAGCCTCGAACCCGACGTCCCCGGGCGAGGCCAAGAACAGCACCAACGAGAACGTGTACAGGCCGTACATCCGCCAGTACGTCGCCCGCTGCATCACCGCGAGAAGGAACGCGACGACGGCAAGCGCGGTCTGGGCCCACGGCGGCAGGCCGATGACGGCTACGACCACGGCGGCAGCCGCGCCGACAGCCGTGCCGATCGCCTTCTCCCGAATACGCTCGCGGTGTCCCATGAGCAGGTACATGACAAGGACGAGGATCGGCTCCGGTACCCAGTACGGCTCGGTCCACGACAGAGCAACCCCGAGAGCTGCAGCGCCACCCAGGGCCGCGCCGAAGCAGAGCGCGATGACCGCGGTGACCGGCAGCGAGTACCGGTCGCCCTCGACCACCGCCGGTGCACCGAAACGGCGCATGATCACGACGCCGTAGACGGTGCCGACCGCGACGATTGCGCCGAAGGTGACAGCGCTAGTAGCGGTGTGCACGGGCGTCACGAAGGTGGCGGCGTAGGGCACCATCAGCAGCGGGGCGAACCAGCCGAACCGGTACCCGACACCGGCGAGGACGCCGGTCGCCGTCAGCAGAGCAACCCACCACCAGTCGTAGGCGGTGTACGCGCCCAGCCCGGCCGCGACCCCGACCAGGGGTGTCACGTAGACCATCCGGCGTGTGCCCGCGAGCTTGGCCCCCACCGCGCCCCACACCACGCCTGTGAACAACGCCGACACGCCCAGCTCGCCCACCAACGCACCGACCAGCACGGCAGGGAGAACAACCCCGACAATCAGCGCCCCGAGGAGATGGAGCAGCCGGTGGCTACCTGACGGCTCCTGCGGCGACGGCGCCGCGAGGTCGCCCGGCTGCCTGTCTCCGGGGTCGACACCCTCGGCACCGCTCATCCCCACAACCCATCGGAAGAGTCCCCGATGACCACCCTATGCGCCGATCACCCACGCCAACCCGTGTCTTTCTGCCAAAGACGCACACCTGCTGACAGCACAAGGCTGTTGACCAGGACTGAGAGCGACGTCCGGCTGTCCCCCCGCGGGGACAACGCAAATCGATCGAGACCAACGAACGCCAACACGGAGCAACGAAGCCGAGGGACAGCGCGCGACGTCGTCACAGGTCAGACGTGCAACCCGAGTGGGATCTGGTCCTGCACCGGTCCGCTGACCCTGACTGCGCGGGACGTTCTTGCGGAGCCACGCGCGAGCTGCGAGCCCCTCGAACGGTGAAGATCCTCCACCGAGACCCCACCGACATGTGCGCTGTCAGTTGCCGGACGCGTCGAAGCCTGTGGTTCGGATCAGTCGGGCAGGGACGCCGGCCACGATGGCATCGGCCGGCACGTCTTTCGTGACGACCGCGCCGGCGCCGACGATCGCGCCGTCGCCGATCGTCACGCCCGGGAGGATGGTGACGCCCGCGCCGAGCCAGACCTTGCGTCCGATGACGACGGGTGCGGGGACCATGTCGGCACGTCGGGCTGGGTCGACCGCGTGGTTGAGGGTGACGACGGTGCTGCCGTGGCCGATGAGAGTGCCGTCACCGATAGTGATGCCTCCGGCGTCCTGGAAGGTGCAGCCCATGTTGATGAAGACGTCGTCGCCGAGCGTGAGGTTCTTGCCGAACTCGCAGTGGAACGGCGGAAAGACCGTCACCGACTCGGACACCGTTCGGCCGGTCAGCCGGGACAGCAGGGCCCGGACTTCCTGCGGGGGGTGGTAACCGCTGTTGAGCTCCGCGCTGATCCGCAGCGCGTCCTGGCTCGTCTCGTGCATGAAGTCGTGTGCCGCGGAGCCGCCCTCGATGACGGCACCTGTGCGCACGTGGTCGAGGAAGTCGTCGAGGGTCATCTCGTGGTCCTGTCGTCGAGGAGGTGTCGTCACGACGGAGCCTCAGCATGGGCGACGTCCGCCCCCCATGAGGCCAGCAGGCGCAGGCGTTCGGCCGACGGTGAGCCGGGTTCGGCGGTGTAGACCATCAGCACCTGGCCGGGCTCGGCGGTGATGGCGAGCTCCTCGTAGGCCAGGGTGAGCTCGCCGACCACCGGATGATGGAACCGCTTGGTACCCGCGCCGTGGGTGCGCACGTCGTGGGCGCCCCACAGGCGGCGGAAGGTCTCGCTGCGGGTGGAGAGCTCCCCGACGAGGTCCTGCAGGCCCTTGTCGTGCGGGTCGCGGCCGGCCTCGGCGCGCATTATCGCGACGCACATCTGGGCGAACAGGTCCCAGTCGGGGTAGAAGTCGCGGGCCGCGGGATCGAGGAACTGGAAGCGGGCCAGGTTCGGGGTGCGGCCGCCGTCCCCGACCACCGGGGAGTAGAAGGCGCGGCCGAGCGCGTTGGTCGCGAGCAGGTCCTGGCGCTGGTCGCGCACGAACGCGACCCCGTCGGTGATCGCCGACAGCGCCCACTGCAGGCTTTGCCGCGGTGCCGACGAGCGGGCCGTCCGACGACGCGCCCGGCCGGACGACGGGACCCCGTCCGCGGCGCGGGCCAGGTCGAACAGGTGCGCGCGCTCGGTGTCGTCGAGCTGCAAGGCCCGTGCCACGGCCTCCAGGACGGACGCCGAGGCCCCGGCGATCGCGCCCCGCTCGAGCTTGGCGTAGTACTCGACGCTCACCCCGGCGAGCATCGCGACCTCGCTGCGGCGCAGGCCCGGCACACGGCGGTTGGTCCCGCCGATGACACCGGCGGTGTCGGGGCTGAGCTTCGCGCGCCGCGACATGAGGAACTCGCGCACGTCCGCTCGGTTGTCCATGCTCACGACGGTAGGCCCGGTGGCGTCGGCGAGGGAGTCCATGGCGTGGGGTGCACTGCCGGTACACCCCTCGTCAGAGACTCCCCGACGCGCCCACGGTGCGGTTCCGTGGTGGGCACACCGACAGAGAGGCACCACCACCATGCGCGCAGTCGTGATGTACGCCCCGGGCGACGTCCGGGTCGACGAGACCGAGCAGCCGACGATCCTCGAGCCGACCGACGCGATCATCAAGCTGGCTGCGACCTGCATCTGCGGGTCGGACCTGTGGCCCTACCGCGGCGCAGACGACGTCGACCACCAGCCGATGGGCCACGAGTACGTCGGCGTCGTCGACGAGGTCGGCCCGGACGTCGTGAACGTGAAGGTCGGCGACTTCGTCGTGGGCTCGTTCTTCTCCTCGGACAACACCTGCGAGATCTGCCGGGCCGGCTACCAGACCCACTGCGTGCACCGCGGACCCGGTGCGGTTCCCGGGGCCCAGGCGGAGTACGCGCGGATCCCGCACGCCGACGGCACGCTCGTCGCCACCCCCGGGACGCCGGACCCCGACCTCATCCCGTCGTTGCTGGCCGCCTCCGACGTGCTGGGCACCGGCTGGTTCGCCGCCGTCGCGGCCGACGCCGGCCCGGGCAAGACCGTCGCCGTCGTCGGGGACGGCGCGGTCGGCCTGCTCGGCGTTCTCGCCGCCAAGCAGCTCGGCGCCGAGCGGATCATCGCGATGTCGCGTCACGCCGACCGGCAGGCCCTCGCCCGTGACTTCGGCGCCACCGACATCGTCGAGGAGCGCGGGGATGAGGGTGTGGCCCGCATCAAGGAGCTCACCGGCGGGCTCGGCGCGCACTCCACGATCGAGGCCGTCGGCACCCAGGAGTCGATGCTGCAGGCCATCCGCGCGACGCGGGCAGGTGGCCACGTCGGCTACGTCGGCGTCTCCCACGACGTCTCGCTGCCGGGCCAGGAGCTCTTCTTCTCCGGCGTGCACCTGCACGGTGGGCCCGCGCCCGTGCGCCGCTTCCTGCCCGAGCTCATCAAGCTCATCTGGGACCGCGCCATCGACCCGGGCAAGGTCTTCGACCTCACCCTGCCCCTCGAGCAGGCCGCCGAGGGATACCGGGCGATGGACGAGCGACGCGCCACCAAGGTCTTGCTCACCTTCTGACGAACCCCAGTCGGGCCGCCCACACGCACCGCTCCTGTGGGCGGCGTTGTTCCGACTCGCAGGAGGTAGCCAGTGCGAGCACCATCGACCCGAGCAGCCTTGACTGCGGCCGCTGCCCTGCTCGCGCTGGTCCCGACAGCCTGCTCCGGCTCCGGCACGCCGGAGTCGGTCCCGACTCTCGAGAGGACATCGACCGTGGCCCCCTCTCCGAGCACCACACCGGACTCGACCGCAGCCGTGCCAGGCACAGCCGTCACCGTCACGATCGGCGACACCACGCTGCAGGGCCAGCTGTGGGACAGCCCGGCCGCGCGCGACCTGGCCACACGCCTACCGCTGACTCTTACCTTCGTCGACTACAACGCAGTCGAGAAGACCGCCTCCATCGACCCGGCCCTCACCATGGACGGCATGCCCGCGGGCGACGACCCCAACCCTGGCGAGATCGGCTGGTACGCGCCCACCTCGGACCTGGTCCTGTACTACGGCGACGTCGGCTACTGGAACGGCATCGCCCGCCTAGGCACCTTCGACCACGCCGGAATCGACCTCCTCGCGGCAGGCCCGCGGGACGTCACCGTCACCATCACGGCCGCCGACGGCTGAGCGGGCGTCGTCGCGCGCACCTCCGATCCCACCGCGCACCACCGAACGGAAGGAGAGAACCATCATCCTCACGCAGAGCGGCGGGCAGACCGCCCCCGGACCCGACGACTGGTTCACCGGGACCGTGTACATCGACACAATCCGCAACCCCGACGCGAAGACCGCGATCGGCTGTGCCCACGTGCGATTCGCGCCCGGCGCTCGGACCGCCTGGCACACCCACCCCAAGGGCCAGACCCTCTACGTGACCGACGGCATCGGCTACGTCGCCCGGCGAGGCGGCGAGATCCACGAGATCCGTCCCGGCGATGTCGTCTACATCGAGCCCGGCGAAGAACACTGGCACGGCGCCACCACGGACCGGTTCATGGCGCACGTCGCCATGCAGGAGGCGGACCAGCAAGGCCGCGTCGTCACCTGGCTCGAGCACGTCACCGACAACGACTACAACCACGGCTGACCACCCTTGTGCACTCCAGCACACGGCGAGCTGACGATGTGACGTGGCCTGCCAGAGGCAGAGCCTTCGGATCCAGGAGGCGCTTGCCTCTCAGACGAACCCGAACCCGAACCGCGGGTCACGGCCCTGCGAGCATCAAGCGTGCGCGCGGCTGGCTGGTCTGGCGGGGTTCGAATCCCACTCGGGGCGCGCAATTCCGCAGGTGACAGGGGGCCGAACGCCATACGGCGCCGATGAGCACGGACCCGAGGCGATGCCAGGCGGTTCGCGGCTCGGGCCCTGCCGGCGCGTATCTAGCTCGACGGAAGCGGCCAGGGCGCAAACGCGTTGCGCACCCCGCGCACGGCCGGAGCGAGTTCTGGGTAGTGCCGCACGATCACGGACGACATGTCGTTGCCGTCGATCCACCCCATTCCCTCCGGTGTGTAGATCTTCGAGTTGAAGTCGACGCCGAAGAACCTGTCGCTCTTGAGACGCCGAGACGCCATGAGGACGAAGATGCGGAACGCGGTGTCACTGAATCCGAAGCCGCGCGGAAGCTTCTCCCCGAGCATTCCGACAGCGAGGTCGACGTCCTCCAGGTTGTCGTCGTAGATCTCGCGTAGCTGTGCGACGGTCTCGGGGTCGTCGCCGAGCTCGTCGAAGCTGCGCACTGGTGCCATGTGCAGCAGGCGCCGGAAGTCGTTGTAGCGGGGCACGCCACGCTCCCGCGAGCGCAGGACGTCGATCGCGGCCAGGTCGATCTTCTTGCCGTCGGCGCGATCCAGGCTGTGCATGAAGCGGGGGTTGTTGTGCAGGCGCAGGGCCCCGGGGTTGGCGACACCGAGCGAGAAGAACACGTTGGACGCGGAGGCTCGCTGCAATAGCGGCCGGGAGCTCAACCCGTGCAAGTCGGTGAACTGCAGGTTCTCGCTCACGGCGCCCGTGACTGCGTCGCGGATCTCGTAGTCGTCGGGGATCAGGGGGTGCATCCGATACACCGCGACGAACTCCTCGGTCATCGCGTACGGGACGCCGTGATGGTCCGTCGGTGACCCCGGGATGCCGCTGATGAGGTCGCTGGAGCTGAGCCGCCCGACCAGGTCATGCACCCGTTCCTCGGCCAGACCCCACCAGTTGGCGCGCATGGCGATCCGCAGCGCGGGGTGGCCGAGGATCGCGGGCGTCCACTCGACCGTGTGGATCTTGGCTATCAGGGCCGCGTTGATCAGGCGCGCCTTCTCGAACAGCTGGTCGTCGTTCCACCCGGGGTACGACGCCGCGAGCCGGTCGCAGATCGCGTTGTGCTCGCGCATGAAGAGCGTGTGCATGAGCTCCAGGCCCACCCACCACCCGTCCCGGCCGCCCGAGGTGCCCAGCAGCGCCGGGTCCACGTCGATCAGGCCGTCAGCCCCGATCCGCACGCGACCGCCCGTGCCGGTCCGGATCGCCTGCTCGAACTCCGGCACGCTCCCGTAGATCTGGGACGCGTCCCACCAGTGCGTCTCGGTGTTGATAAACGTCGCGGACCCATCAGTGGCGTGGTTGGTGGGGTCCCTGGGCGTGCTCGGCCACTCCATCGGGTCGTCCGGCCAGTCGTCGCCCGAGGGGCGCGGGACGTGGATCGGGTGCTCCATGTCGGTGCCGTGGCTGAACCAGTCGCGCGTCTCGAACTGGAGCCAGGCGGCCGCGAGGACGTTCAACGTCGTCGCGGGCTTGAACTCGTCGCGCCGGAGAAGGACTGTGCTGATGGTCCGGGGATTGGGGGTGAACAGCCTCGGTGCCACCTCTGGCTTGGTCAGCTCCAGCGGGACGTTGCGGCCGAACCGTGTCTTCGCCATGCCCATGGCCGGGTGTGACAGGTCGTTGTAGGAGCCGTCGGTGGTGCGAGCGACGAGGTGGCGTGGCGGAGCCGGGACGGGCGCCGTGACACCCGACCCCTTCGTGGTGCTGAGCAAGTTGCGGGCGCGGAGCGTATCCCGGATGCCGATGAGCGCGAGCACGCCCAGCAGCGTCGGGAACGTGTGCCACTTGTGGCGCTTGTCGAGCCACTCGACGACCTTGCCGAACGTTGATTGCTTCCGCATCGCTCCCCCGAAGTCCGTGTCGTTGACGTACGTGCTACGCAACCGGACCGCGACGCGAGCGGGCTGCGAGATACCGGAGTGCCTTCAGGCCGGGCAGGAAGAAGTAGGCGCCTCCGCGCATCTGGACGAACTGCGGGAGGTCTCGGTACCGACGCCTGACGGGGTGCCCGGGGACCGTGAACGACGACGGCCCGCTCATCCTGGAGCCGACGAGCGGATCGTCCGCGTCGTCCAGCGTCACGAACGCGTTGCCGTTCAACCAGCCGTGCTGCACGAACTCGAACTGACGGGCCAGGTTGGCGTTGAGGCAGACGAAGTACAGGCCGCGCTCGTCCTCGTCGGAGTACGACCGGCCTCGTCGGACCAGTCGGTGCGTCCGCACTCCGCGCAGCGAGGCGTCTGTCCCGGGGTTCGGTGGAAGGGAGTCACGCGGGTTGGCGCGCCGGACGTGGGCACCCACCGGGCAGCGCAGGCCGCCGGCGTCGACGTGGTGGTACCCGAAGTCGTTGGCGTCCGTGAGGGCCGGATCGTCGACCGTGGGCGCCAGGACGACGGGCGCCCCGCTGGGCCACCTGCCGACGATGCGTGCCGCGAGGTGCTCGGCCTGGGCTGCGTCCGCGTCGGCAGCCGCGTTCACGTAGCCCCAGAAACCCTCGACGTCCTGCCGGAGCTGGCGGAACACGAGGTACGTGCCGTTGYGTCCKAGGTCCGGCGCGCCGGAGCGGTCACGGCTCAGCATCCGCTCGGGGTCCGCGGACGACGGGAGAAGGGGCCGCTCAGACCGCTGGCCGTACTCGTTGCCGTACCCGAGCACGAACTCGCCCGGCTTGAGCGCCTCCGCGGGGTCGTGCCCACCGGTCACCGAGGCGATCGTCGGCTGCGAGACGCCGTCCCTGAACCCGAAGTGCTCCCGGTCGCTCAGGTCGTCGGCCCGCAGCACCCGCTGCACCCGGACGCCGTCCTGCACGGCCTGGCCGCTGACCTCCGCGACGAGCGCGGCAAGGGTCGAGGCGTCCTGGGCATACAGGAGGAGCAGGAGGTGGATGGGCTCCGCGCCCGAGCGCCCCCACAGCCAACCGCTGGGGTCGTTCGTCCCCGTGTCGCCCAGGATCCGGCTCCGGTACTCGGTGTCCATGCCCGTGCGGAACGGCTCGGAGAACCCGTCGGGAAGGTCGTCCCACTCAGTCAGGCTGCGGACCCCGTCGTGCGTCAGAGCGGTATTCATCGCCCGATCGGTCGGACTCTCGTCGCCAGTGGTGACCCGCGGCGCGACCCATCGGGCCAGCCGACGGAGCCCGTCAGGCGTCGGCGCATGCAGCAGGACGTAGGCGGCGCACGGGAGCTTTCCATAGCCGCGCACCACCAGACCCTGGACGTCCGGCAGGTCGAGCAGCTCACTCGTCGCCACGCTCACATCGCCTCGAGCCATCGCGGGTCCCGGGCGCGAAGGGCCCGACGAACATCGGCGTTCCGGTCGATGTGGATCGCAGCCAGACTCGGGTACGCCGAGTAGAACACCACGGTCGGCACCAGGTGCCTGCGCAGGTAGTGCTTGTACGCGATCTCGTCCTTGGCGCCACCGAAGAAGAGCCAGCGCGTCCGTGGGAAGCCGACACCGTTGCCGAAGACGAGATTGATGCCCCACGCCAGCCGGGAGATGAAGTCGTCCATGTAGCTCTCGAGGTTGCCGTCGTAGCTGCTGGCAAAGATGAACCGGCGTCCACCGTCGACCGGTTGCCACCGGGCGAAGTGGATCGTCCGTACCCCGGACAGGTTGTCGCGATACATGACGAGACGGAACGCCAGGTCCAGCCCGAGCAGCGCGCCCCGCATGGTGAGGCGTCGCACGACTCCGGGCTTGACGAACCCGACCCCGGTGAACGGGTTCTGGACCCCGTGGTCCTCGTGGCGGCGGACCGCGTCGATGTGCCCGACGTCGACCGCTCCGCTCTCCTGCGTGTCGCGCAGCTCCAGGAACCGCACGACGAGGACCCACGCGACGAGGAACGGTCCGACGACCGGGAGCGCGACGAGCAGGCCGACGACGAGGGCGACGAGCGTCAAGATCCGCAGCACCCCGTAGGTGAGGCCCGGACTCGAGGGTCGGCGGCTCGCCCATGACAGGTCGGGGCGCTGCTTGATCGCCCGGTACACGGCTTGCGCGACCTCGTCGACCGAGGTGTGCTGGCCAGCGACCAGCTCGTCCAGCACGACCTCGACCTGCTCGCGCAGGTACGCCTCACGCCTGATCTGCTCCACCGGGCGGTCGGCGGTGTGCCGGTAGTAGGCGGCGGGCCGCAAGGAGTGGTCGTGCAACCACACGAGGCGCGCTGCTGCGTCGGGCGCGCTCGGGAAGCCCGAGCAGTGCTCGAACAGCGCGTGGATGTCGGACGGCAGTGCCCGGAAGTGCCGGTCGGCCGAACCGTCGACATCGGCCATGTAGACGACGGACGCGGGAATCGGCTGTCCCTCGGTGTCGACCACCCGGTCGAGGACGAAGACGCGGGCGAAGTGCACCGTGCCGATCGCGTCGAAGTCATCGCCCCGGATCTGCTCCAGGAACTCCCGGGCGGCCTGTTCGCGGTCGGCGGCGAGCTCTGCCTGGACGCACACCGCTACCTGCGCCGGCACGCCACCACCCCTGTGACCATGAGCCTTCCTGTCGCGAGCCGAGCCGGTTGGTGGCGCTACCTGGACCCCCGCTGTCGGAGCGTGAACCAGCCGACGCGCCAGTGCCACAACCAGACGACGCCGAGGTAGAGCCCAGGGCCGACGAGACGGATCTCGTCACGGACCATGTGGGCGACGCGCGAGGTGCGGGAGTAGTCGATGAGGACGATCGGGTCGCCGTCGACCCAGCTCTCTGCCGTGGACAACGTCGCCTTGATCAACCGCAGCCGGAACGGGCTCACGAGATTCTTGAGGCTGGCCTGCTCGGCGTCGACGACCTTTCCCTGCCACAACAACGCGCGAGCGAACATCGCGATGGGCCTGACCGCTCGGGTCCCCGGAAACGCCAGGACTGTTCCGCGCAGCTTTCCCTCCGGGATGGGACCCGAAGGGCTGGCGCGGAACAGCTCGTCGAGAAGCACAGTGCCCAGGTGCATGAGGGGGGCCTCAGTTGCAGGCTGGGTGCTCGTCGGCTGACGTGTCGCATTCCTGCCCGACATGGTCGGACCTCCCCCTGCCCGCAGGCCTGAGATCGAGCGCGGCCTGATCGCTCTCCAGACTGCTCCCGCCACCCAGGCTTGTAAAGCACAAACTGGTCGATTCAGGACAGGGGGCGCGGGCGTTGACAGCGATCAGCGCCGGTGCCAACGTGGCAGTGGACTCGATGAGGGGGACGCCATGGCGACATCGATCGCGGCCCGCCGCTCGGGTCAGATCCTGGCCGTCGTCCGGATCGTCAACGGCACGCTCGGCCTCCTGGCTCCTCAGGTGCTCCTGCGCCGGCTGTCCCCGGACGACCAGGCGGCCCGAGCGGGGATGTATCCGTTCCGCATGTTCGGCATCCGGACGATCCTTCTGGGCATCGAGCTGCTCACGGCGGACGACGCCTCACGACGCAGGGTGACCCGCCTGGCCATCCTCATCCATGCGTCGGACACGGTGTCCGCCGCCGTCTCCGGCATCCGCGGGGACCTACCGCCACGAGCCGCGGTCGCCACCACGCTCATCTCCTCGGGCAACACGGCGCTCGCGATCCTCGCCGCCCGCGGCTGAGCGCGGCAGCCCTCGAGAGGCTCTGATGCGATCCGACGGCCCGGGCACGCGCCGGGCGAGCTTGCGAGGCTGCCGATCGTGAGCCCTCCCCACTCGCCGATCACGAGCTCCAATGCCAGCCACCCCCAGCCGCGCGCCAGAACCGGAGTGGCATGGCGTGACGTCGTCGCGGACACCACCATGGCGTTGCTTCGGATGGAGCGCCGCGTCGACCCGTTCGTCCGACCTGCCTTCGATGCGCTGCTGAAGGACCGCCTGGAGCGGCTCACCACCTCCCTCATCAACGTCAAGCGCCACGACGAGCACCTGACGCTCGCCGAAGAGCGACTGATGGTCGATGAGGAGGCCTTCACCGACTCGATCGTGCGCAGCTTCACGCAACAGATGAACGACCTGTGGAAGCCCGGCGGCTTCGAGCGCGGCGGCAACACCAAGACGCAGGGAATCTGCCGGGGCGAGTTCACCGTCCACGGCAACCTGCCCGAGCACATGCGCCGTGGAATCTATGCGAAGCCGCAGACCTTCAAGGCATGGGTGCGCTTCTCGGGGCCCGGTCCGTACATCACGCCTGACATCGACGACGTCGGCTTCATGAGCATCAGCATCAAGCTCATGGGAGTCGAAGGGCCGAAGCTGCTCGATGACGAGCTGCACACGCTCGACATGTTCGGCGTGTCGACCGCCACCTTCGTCACGCCCGACGTGAAGGCCAACACGGCGCTGCAGCTCTGGAGCGTGAAGAACGCGCAGCTGTTCTACTTCGTGAACCTGCACGCCCCGCACGTGCTCGACATGCTCATGCAGGCGCTCTACACCAAGACCCAGAGCAGCCCTTTCGAGGCGCCGTACTTCAGCTGCGTGCCCTACCTGATGGGCCAGGGCCAGGCGATGTCGTACTCCGTCTGGCCGACGTCGAGCACGAAGACACGCATCCCGCGACTGCCGTTCCGCCCGCCGGACGACTACCTGCGCGACGCGATGGTCGCGTCGCTGTCGGAAGGAGACGTGGAGCTGGAGGTGCGCGTGCAGATGCAGACCGACCCGCACCTGATGCCGATCGAGAACGCCGGCGTGCTGTGGCCCGAGAAGCTGTCGCCGCGCGTGCCCGTCGCGACTCTCCGCCTGCCGAGCCAGACTTTCGACTCGCCCGCGCAGATGGAGTTTGCGAAGCGGCTGTCCTACAACCCGTGGCACACGATTGCCGAGCATCGTCCGCTGGGCAACCAGAGCCGGGCGAGGAAGCGGATGTACTGGGAGCTGTCGCAGCTCCGGCACCGGATGAACGCGGTGCCGCACTACGAGCCGACCGGGGACGAGCGCTTTGCGTAAAACACATACCCCCTGATGGCTGACCGACCTGCCGGAGGAGCCGCGCCCGAGCACCGGACACTGTCCCCGCGGGAACGACGGACCCCGACATAGCCCGAAGACACCCGACAAGACCGCAGCTCAGCCCGCCCGGTCGGGCACGTTCCGTGTCCGATACGCCCGTCTGGTGGGGTTCGAATCCCACTCGGGGCACCAGAGAAGTGCACTCTGACCTGGGCGTGCGGACGCAGGACGGCCCTGCTTTCAGTGGGCTCACCATCTGCGACTCGACCCGCGCTGCAGTCCCCTGTTCCGGTGACGCGTCTGAGGGACGGCGGGGTCCGCTTCCTGCGACACTCAGGACAAGCAGAGGCGCGCACGGCCATCGGGACCACTGTGGCGGCGCGCGGGAGCAGGGACTGGCGCAGACGGCGTTGTCTGACCGGACGGCAGTCAGCCTCGGAAGGGTGCTCGTATGTCGTCTGTCACGCCCGGCACGAAGATCGACACGACCAGCCAGTTCAGCTCAAAGATCGCGGCGACGGCAATGATCCTCGGTCTCGTGATCGTGGCCGTCGTCCTGACGCTGGCCATCCGCGACCGGAGAGCGCAAGCCGCCTACGAGGATGCCTTCGCGACCGGTGGCGTGGATGGCGTCGTCGCGCACGCGCACGAGCGCGGCGATGACGTGTCCGAGTTCACGGGCGGGGCCTACGCGAACGGCGGGCACTGCTACCTGGTGGACGGGACGGACTTCACCGATGCGACCCTCGCCACGTGTCAGGAGGCCGCCGGAGCTGCCGTAGCGATCGCGGGAAGCTGACGAGCGGCTGCGACGTCCGCTGACCGTGCGCCCAGAGGGGTACCGACAGCCCCTCCCGGCCACGTGAGATGACGTGTTCCATAGGCCGCATGCAGCAATACGAGGGGACGGGCGCATGAGCGGCTGGACTGCGGACGAGGTGCGCCGGATCGCGCGGGTCGACGAGCTCGAGGTGGCATCCCGACGGACGGACGGCACCCTGCGCCCCTTCGTCACGATCTGGTTCGCCGTGTCCGGCGGCGACCTCTACATCCGCTCGGCTCACGGGCCGAAGAACGGATGGTTCCGTCGGGCCAAGGAGTCGGGAACCGGCCGGGTGCGCATCGGCTCCGTCGAGAAGGACGTGACTTTCGACGACGGCACCGACGCAGCGCACGACGCCATCGACGCCGCGCTGCACGCCAAGTACGACCGCTACGGGCCCGGGCCGGTCGGGGCGATCGTCGGCCCGAGCGCCGCCACAGTCACATTGCGGGTCGTGCCGACGTCCTGATCGCCCGACCGACCAATCGGCCTTGAGCTCGTCGGCGTCGCGGCGTCATCGGGGTGTGAGGACGATCCGGCCGAACACGTTGCCGGCGTCCATCCGACGATGAGCCTCGACGGCCGCGGCAAGCGGAAGGACGTCGTCGACGACGGCCGCGAGCTGTCCGCGCGCGGCCGCGGCGAAGGACTCCGTGCGGACCTGGTCGCGGGCCGCGACCGGGACGGTGTTCAGGCTGAACGTGGAGAACGAGCGCGACTGCTGGAACGCCTCCAGCAGGCGCATGCCGAAGTCCGCCGGCGGGAATCCTGCGACCATGCCGACGGCGACCAGGCGCCCGTTGGGCGCGAGCCGGTCGAGGAAGGGCGGCATCCCCATCCCGCCGACGATGTCGATGATCACGTCGAAGGACGCCGGTGCCGTCGGGTCGCCTTCCCCGGTGCGATTCAGGACGTGTGTGGCGCCGAGCGCCCGCAGCCGCGACCCGCGCTGCTGCGACGACGTCGTGACGGCGACTGCGCCGGCGCCGTCGCGCACGGCGAGCTGAACGGCGGCGATCCCGATGCTGCCCGCCGCCCCTCGGACGAGGACCGACTCACCGGGAGCGAACCGGCTGTGCGCGAGGGCGAAGTGCGCGACCGGCGCCGCGCTCCCGAGCGTGACCGCATCGACCGAGGACAGCCCGTCAGGAAGGGCGACCACATCGGCGACCGCCGCGACGGCCTGCTCGACGTACCCGCCGCCGACCCCGGTGAACGCCCAGACGCGACGCCCGATCCATGCCCGGTCGACACCGTCGCCGACACGCGTCACGGTCCCGGCCACCTCGCTGCCGGGCACCGTGCCCGCGCTGAACCCGTACCCACCGAGCGTCCCCCGGCGGATCATCGCGTCGACGCCGCCGACCCCGATCGCCTCGGTCTCGACCACGACCTGTCCGGCGGCAGCGCGCGGGGTCGGCACGTCGATGACCTGCATGCCGCTCGGGTCGCCGAACTGCTGGATCGCCACTGCTCGCACGGTTGACTGCTCCTCGTCCATCTCCTGGGTTACGGTCGGGACGCTAACGGACGCCTGCGTCCACTTCGGCGAAGTGAGAGACATGACCGAGCAACCACCTCACAAGCTGCGCGCCGACGCGCGGGACAACCGCGACAGGACGCTCGAGGCGGCGCGCGAGCTGCTCGCCGAGGTCGGACTCGGCGTGACCATGCGGGACATCGCGCGGAAGGCCGGGGTCGGGCCCGCGACCGTGTACCGACGGTTCCCCACCAAGCAGCACCTCGTCGTCGAGGTCTTCGCCGACGAGGTGCGGGCGTGCCGCGCGATTGTCGACGACGCCTGCGCCGACCCCGACCCGTGGCGGGGATTCCGCACCGTCGTCGAGGAGATGACCGCGCTGAACGTCGAGAACAGGGCGTTCGTCGAGGTGTTCCTGTCCGCGAATCCCGACCTCGAGATGCTCGCCGACCACCGCACCGATCTCCTCCAGGAGCTGGCCACGCTCGCCGCGCGCGCTCAGGCGGCCGGCGCCCTGCGCCCGGACTTCGTCATCGACGACCTCGTCCTCGTTCTCCTGGCCGCTCGCGCCCTGTCGTCCACGCCCGCGGCCGACCGGACCGCCGCCGGACGTCGACTCGCGGCTCTCGCCATCGACGCCTTTCGCACGTCCGACGCGAACACAGCCCTACCGCGCCCGCCCCGGCTCACCACGCACGTACGCCGGCTCTGAACACGGCCCACTCCGTCGCGCGGCGTGTCCCCCTCGCGAGCTACCGCGACTGTCCACCTGGCGGTGACCCCGAGGACTCCCCCTCTGCAGCGGTGCGGCGCGCGGCCACTCGCCTCGGAGGTCGTCGTCGGCGCACGCAGCGACCGACGCGGTCGGGCCTCGCCAGGACGGCGGACGTCCGGGCCCACTGCACGGCGGCCTACGGCGAGCGGTCGGGTGTCGCCGCTGCGGACGGGGACGCAGCCGTCGCGCGGGGTGCCACGAGCCAGCTGACGGATCTCGCGACGTCACTCGCCCGCAACCACTCGTGACGCTCCGAGTAGGGATCCTTCGGCGAGTCCCGCCAGGCGACCATGACGTGCGTCGATGTCCACCGCACGGCCCGCGCCGGGCGCCACTCCTCCGAACCGTCCGACCAGACGACCCGCGCGATCACCGGCACATCGCCCTGCGGGCGCACCGGCGCCGACTCGGGGACCTCACGGTTCGCCACGGAACGAGGATCTCTGCCACCACTCACAGCCGGAGCGTATCCGAACATGTGTTCGACTCGAGCCATGCGGAGCCGCGTCTCCCTACCGAGCCCTCCACAAGCGAATCGAGAGCGGCGCGGAGGTGCGGTGCATGGTCACGCCCGATGGCGACTCTCGCCGATCGAAGGCCAGCAGCGGATTGTCGCGCCGGATGGCCGGGGCTACCGTCGCGAGATGGGCGATCGAGGCATCGTTGTCGACGGTTATCGGATCGA
Source organism: Cellulomonas sp. P1_C4 (assembly GCF_056406355.1). Classification (NCBI taxonomy): domain Bacteria; kingdom Bacillati; phylum Actinomycetota; class Actinomycetes; order Micrococcales; family Cellulomonadaceae; genus Cellulomonas; species Cellulomonas sp. P1_C4. The sequence continues at coordinate 89,261 of NZ_JBFUAI010000006.1, forward strand.
ACCGCTCAGCCCCCTGACCTGGGACGCGTTCGCGGGCCTGGCGGAACGTCACAACGGCGTCTGGGGTGGCTGCTGGTGCACCTACTTCCACCTCTACCCCGACCCCACGGAGGAGCGCCGCGCGCTCGGCCATCGCGAGTTCAAGCGACAGCTCGTCGAGGCCGGCCGCGCGCACGCGGCGTTGGTGTTCGATGGCGACGTCGCGGTGGCCTGGGCCCAGTACGGCACGGTCGACGAGCTGCAGAACATCCACCACCGCAAGGAGTGGGAGCAAGGCGTCCCGCGCAGGCCGGACTTCCGGATCACCTGCCTGTTCGTGGACCGCGACTACCGACGCAAGGGGATGGCATCGGTCGCGGTCCGCGGTGCGCTCGCCCTGATCTCCGCGGCAGGAGGTGGCCTGGTGGAGTCGTACCCGCACGACCTGCCGCCCGGGAAGAAGACCTCGGCGTCGTTCCTCTACAACGCGACGCGGACMATGTACGAGCAGCTCGGCTTCAGCTATCAGCGACCCAAGGGCAAGGGCAACTGCGTGATGACCACCCACGTCCCCGCTGCCACGCACGGCCCATAGGAAGTTGACGAACACGGTCGACCCGATCCCTGCCGATCGTCGCCCGTCAGAGGGCGGCGTGACGGGGCTGGAGGGACACGTTCGACTCCCGCACGACCAGATGAGGCGCGATCATCACGCGGTGCGGCGGCCGCCTGTCCCCCTCGGTCAACCGGGCCACCATGAGCTCGATCGCGAGGCGGCCCACCTCGTGCTTGGGCGGGCGCACTGCGGTGAGTGGCGGATCCCCGAGCTCGGCGACCTCGTCGTCGTACGCCACCAGTGCGATGTCGTCGGGGATCGCCAGCCCGCTGTCCGTCGCGTGCTGCGCCAGGCTCACCGCGAAGGGGTCCGAGTGCACCACGAGAGCGGTCGTCCGCGTGCGGGCACACTCGGCCAGGACCGCGGAGAGGCGTTCGCTGCGCCCCGGCGCGACGGCTCCGTCGCTCGTCCCCAGGAGCTGCTCGGAAGGATCCAGGCCCAGCGCCAGCAGCGCGTCGTTCCATCCGCGACGCAGGTGCGGCGCGGTGGCGCTGCCCCCCAGCACGAGCAGCCCGATCCGGCGGTGCCCGTGCTGGTGCAGGTGCCACACCGCCGTCGCCGCGCCGGACGCATGGTCGGAGGCGACCCATTCCAGGCCCTGAACAGGGCTGATGTCCGGAGGGCGCCGCTCCGCGAGCACGACCGGCAGCGGCAACGAGTCCAGCCAGCGCAGGAGGTCGGGGCCCTGGGGAGCCGTCACCTCGGGCGCGACGATCAGCCCGTCCACCCCGGCCGTCCCCGCGAACCGGCGCGACTGCTTCCAGTCCTCCTGCGGGTCGTAGGAGGTCGTGCGCAGGATGAGCCTGACCCGGGCGGCTGCGGCTGCGGCCCGGGCGCCGGCGATGATCGTCGGCCAGTAGTAGTCGAGCTGGGGGACGACCATCCCCACGGTGAACCGGGACGGCCCCTGCTGCTCGACTCCTGCAGGGGGCGCGAAGACGCCCTCGTGATCCGGGAGCGTGGCACCCCCGTGCACTCGCGTGAGCAAGCCACGTGCGGCGAGGGAGTTGAGGTCCCTGCGCACCGTCATGCGCGAAACGTCGAGCGCCTCCGCCAGAGCGTCGACGGTGACGGTAGCCGCGGTCCGCAGGTCCCGCAGGATCCGCTCCTGACGTGTCCGTGCCAGCGACCCCGCGACCGTGCTCGGCACCGGTCCTCCCGTCCAAGATCCTGTTCGAATGTGTTCGCGAACCTATCGCTGTTCGAACGCGCACCCTGTACTGGGGGACGTACGAACGACGAGAGCGAGAGCGACCGATGAACGACCCGACGACAGCACCGACGACGCCGCTCGCCTTCGACCGGACGGCGCTCGACTACACCCCGTGGGCCTTCTGGGACGACGCCGACCCGGAGGCGCAGCAGAGGCAGCTCGAGGTGCAGGCGCGGTTGTCGCACGAGCGGGGCTACCGGTTCGCCGAGCGGGTGTTCGTCTCGGAACTGGCGTCCATCACCAACGGCACCCTCGAGCTGGGTGACCGCACCTACGTGGCCGCCGGCGCCTACCTGAGCGGCTCGCTCCGGGCCGGCCGCGACTGCACCGTCAACCCGTACGCGGTCGTGCGGGGCGAGGTCGTGCTGGGTGACGCAGTCCGCATCGGTGCGCACTCCTCGGTGCTGGGTTTCAACCACACGATGGACGACCCCGAGGTCGAGGTCTTCCGGCAGCCGGTGCTCTCCCGCGGCATCACGATCGGCGACGACGTCTGGATCGGCTCCCACGTGGTCGTTCTCGACGGCGTGCACATCGGCGACCGGGCCGTGCTCGCCGCGGGTGCGGTCGTCACCAAGGACGTCCCCGCCGGCGCGGTCGTGGGCGGGAACCCTGCCCGGGTGCTCCGGTGGCGCGGGGCGTCGGGAAAGACCCCCAGCCTGGCGCGCGCAGTCGCGAGCTTCGCCGACCGGGCGCGCGACCAGGCAGCGGCTGTGCTCGCCCGGTCCTGGGACGACGAGCGCCGGCTGTTCTCCGACAAGCCGGGCGCCCCGGCGACGGTCCGTGCCCAGTGCGACGCCGTCGAGATCGCGGACCTGCTCCTGGGGACCGCTCCCCCGCAGCTGCCCGGGGACGAGCAGGCGGAGCGGCTGCGGTCCTGGCAGGACCCGTCGACCGGCATGGTCGGTGAGCTGCTGCCCGGGGGCGGGGTGGCGCCGGTGCGGCACGAGCGGTTCGACGACAGCGGGAGCTACCACGTCCTCTGCGTCGGCTACGCGCTCGACCTGCTCGGCGAACGGTTCGACCACCCGGTCGAGGTCGTGGCGGAGGCGACGGCGGCCGAGCTGGTCACCGAGCTCGACGCCCTGCCGTGGCGTGACCAGGCGTGGGCCGCGGGGCACTGGGTCGACGTGCTCGGCACCGCGCAGCTCTGGAACCTGAGGCGCGGGGCGGAGTCGCAGCCCGGCGCGGTCGACGCCGTGCTGGGCTGGCTCCTTCTGCACGTCGACCCGCAGACCGGGATGTGGGGGCGCCCGACCGCGACCGAGGGCCTGCTGCAGATGGTCAACGGCTACTACCGCGCCTCCCGCGGCACGTTCGCGCAGCTCGGGGTGCCCGTCCCCCACCCCGAGGCCGTCATCGACACCGTCCTGACGCACCTGCGGGACGTGCGCTTCTTCCGGCCGGAACGACAGACGGCCTGCAACGTCCTCGACGTGGCGCACCCGCTCTGGCTCACGCGCGCGTCCGGCCATCGCTCCGAGGAGGTCGTCCGCCGGGCCGAGCAGCTGCTCCGCGATGCCCTGCGGTACTGGACCGCTGACGCGGGGTTCGGCTTCCAAGCCCCGCACCCGACCACCGTCGGCACCACCGCGACCACACCCGGGCTGCAGGGCACGGAGATGTGGCTGGCCATCATCTGGCTGCTGGCCGACCTCGTCGGTGTCCCGGACCAGCTGGGCTATCGCCCGCGAGGCGTGCACCGACCCGAGCCTGCGCTCGACCTCGCGGACCTGCGGCGGTGGTCCCGGTGACGCGCGAGCTGCCGACGACGCTCGTCGTGATGGCCCGTGATGCCTGGGAGCTGCAGTTCGACGACCGCCGCCGCGCGCGACTCGGCCGACTGTCGCGCGATGGGCAGGTGACGTGGGCCGGCTCCCTCGACGATCCCGCCGCCGCCGACCGGCTGGCCGCGGTCGAGGTCCTGCTGACTGGCTGGGGCGCCCCGCTCATCGGTGACGCCGAGCTGTCCCGCCTGACCTCCCTGCGCGCCGTGCTGCATTGCGCCGGAACCGTGCGCGGCATCGTCGCCCCGGCGGTGTGGGACCGCGGCGTCCTGGTCTCCAGCAGCGCCGACCTCAACGCCGAACCCGTCGCGGAGTTCACGATGGCAGCGATGGTGATGGCGGGCAAGAAGGCACCATTCCTCGCCGCCGACGCCCGCCGGTACCGACAGGACTGGTCGTACAGGACGGGCCGCGGCCCGCTGAGCAACACCGGCCGGACCATCGGCATCGTCGGGTTCTCCCGGATCGGTCGACGCGTCGTCCGGCTGGCCGTGGACCGGCTCCCGGACGTCACGTGCCTGGTGGTCGACCCGTACGCCGACCACGACGAGGTCGCCGACGCCGGTGCGCAGCTCGTCGGTCTCGCCGAGGCGCTCCCCCGCCTGGACATCCTGTCGATCCACGCCCCGGAGCTGCCCGAGACGCACCACCTGATCGGGGCACCCCAGCTGGCCGCCCTGCCCGACGGTGCGACGCTCATCAACACCGCGCGCGGGTCCTTGGTGGACACGGGCGCGCTCGAGGCCGAATGCGTGGCCGGTCGGCTGCACGCGATCCTCGACGTCACCGACCCCGAACCCCTGCCCGCGTCGAGCCCCCTCTACGACCTGCCCAACGTCATGCTCACGCCGCACGTCGCGGGATCACTGGGCTCCGAGACGTTGGCCATGACGGACGGGGCCCTCGACGAGCTGGAGCGCCTCGTCGACGGTCGGCCGCTCGCACGCCGCCTTCGCGTCGAGGACCTCGCACGCATCGCCTGATGCGTCCTGCCACCGCGACCGCGGGTCCAGCCCGTGCGGCGAAGTCCGGCGTCCTGCGCCGGAGTCGCGGTCATGGCGACCCCGTGCGCTGCAGCCGCGCGGCCCGTTCGTCGGAGCGCATGCCGGTACGGGCGACCGCGCATCACGGCGCGGGTAGTCCCACGACCATCGCTTCGTCCATGCACCCGCGGCAGACGGCTCTAGGTCACCGTGACGGGCGTGGCTACAGTCGGCGCGTGCCACGCAGCGTCGCGAGTCCCCCGCCGTCCGAGACCTCCCGCTCGGCGACCGGCGCCGTGTCCCTCGTGCGGTCGTCCGCGGGCACGCGAACGACCGCACAGATCGATCTGCTCGGTGGCGGCCTGCGGGCACTCGTCGCCGACGACGTCCCACTCGTGGAGACCTACGCGGACGGAGCCGCGGCGCCCTTCGCCGCGGGCGCCGTCCTCTTCCCCTGGCCCAACCGGGTGCGGGGTGCGCGATGGGTCCACCGTGGCGTGGAGCAGCAGCTGGTCGTGAACGAGGCCGAGCTCGGGAACGCGAACCACGGTCTGGTCCGCGACAAGCGCTTCACCGTGGTCGACCAGGGCGCGGACCACGTGACGATCTGCGCCACGGTCGACCGTGAGCCCGGCTACCCGTTCACGGTCACCCTCCAGATCACGTATCGGTTGACCGACAGCGGGATCACGGTCGACTCGCTCGTGTCGAACGGCTCGGCCGAGCCCGCACCGGTCGCGCTGGGCGCTCACCCGTACGTGCGCATCGGGGACGTGCCCGTCGAGGACCTCACGCTGCGCGTCCCGGCGGACGTCTCTCTGCCCGTGGACGCACAACTCATACCCGGCGCTCCCGCCCGAGTCGACGGGACCGCGCTGGACTGGCGGACGGCCCGGCGGATCGGGGATGCCGAGCTCAACACGTGCTTCGCACTCACCGAGGGCGCAGGACCCGCACGACGCGCGGTCTCGGTCGCGGCGCCGGACGGGCGCGTCCTCGACGTATGGGTGGACCACGACTTCGGCTACGCGCAGATCTACACCTGCCCGGCGTACCCCGATCCAGCCGGGACGCGTCGCGCGTTGGCCGTGGAACCGATGTCGGCCCCCGGCGACGCCCTCAACTCCGGCACCGGGCTGCGCTGGCTCTCGCCCGGCGCCGAATGGCGCCTCGCCTGGGGTATCACGGCAATGTGGCTGCCCACCTCGATCGTCGCGGGCCACCCCGGACGCTGACCTCCGGCCCCGGCTCACGACCCGGTCGGGCGTTCCCGGTATGCCCGCGGCGACAACCCGTGGACCCGCGTGAACTGGCGGGAGAAGTAGAGGGGGTCGTCGTAGCCCGCACGTCGCGCGAGAGCGGCGATCGACATCGTGGTGCTGTCGAGCAGCTCGCGTGCCCGCGCCATGCGCAGCTGTGTCTGGTACTCGAGCGGCGACGCGCCGAGCTGCCGGCGGAACAGCGCGTTGAGCTGGGAAGGGCTCAACCCGACCATGCCGGCGAGCACGTCGGTCGAGGTGCGGCGGGGGGACGTCGCACGGAGGTGCTCGACGGCGCGCTCGACCGGGCTGAGCCCTGGCCCGGGGCTGCGTCGGCCGGTCGCCGCGACGAGGGCGAGGGCGTGCCACGCGGGACCCGCGGCTCGGACGAACGCGGTCGAGGTCATGCCGGCGTCCAGCGCGTCGATGACCTGGGAGACGAGGCTGGCGATCGGCGCCGCGTCGCGCAGGTGCGTGACGGGACCACCCGCCGCTGCGTATGCGGTGTCGACCAGGTCGACCGCGTCCGCACCCGTGACGTGGAGCCACCACAGCGTCCACGGGTCGGCGTCCGAGGCCCCGTACGCGTGCGGGCGTCTGGCAGGCAGCACGACCGCGTCGCCACGGTCGATCACGAACGAGCCCTCGGGCGTCCGGCACCACCCGGCGCCGCCGGTGCACACCAGCAGGACGCTCTCGGCGGCGCCGTTGGCACGGGATCGCCCATGCCTGGACGCGTGCGGGAAGAATCCCGCGTCCGTGACGAACAGTTTGCTGCTGACGGGCAGCGTCAGTGCGCGTTCGACAGCAGGCCGCGGGACGACGAGCATGCGCTGGCCGGTGAAGCCCTCGTGGACGAAGTCGCCGGTCGGTGTCGGCGCTTCGTCCATATCGCTCAGTGGATCGTGTATCGGCTCACCATGTCAACCGCCGGTATGTTCATGTCATGCTCAGCGAAGAGTCCAGGCTCGCCCTCCCGGACACACCCCCCGCGTTGTCCGACCGATCCGTTCGCGCATGGCGTGCCGGCGTATCCATCGACACGTATGAGCCCGGCTCCCCCGACCGCTACCCCGCGTACCTCGACCAGCGCGTCTACCAGGGCTCGTCGGGCGCCGTGTACCCGCTGCCGTTCATCGAGAGCGTCGCCCGGACCAAGACGCCGCGCCTGTGGGACGCCATCCACCTCGAGAACGAGTACGTGCGCCTGATGATCCTGCCGGAGCTCGGCGGGCGGATCCACGTCGGTCTCGACAAGACCCGCGGGTACGACTTCTTCTACCGCAACGACGTGATCAAACCCGCTCTCGTCGGCCTCGCCGGTCCGTGGATCTCCGGGGGCGTCGAGTTCAACTGGCCCCAGCACCACCGTCCCGCGACGTACCTCCCGTGCGAGGTGACGATCGAGGAGGAGCCCGACGGCTCGGTGACCGTGTGGTGCTCCGACCACGACCCGTTCGCCCGCATGCAAGGCATGCACGGGATCCGTCTGCGCCCGGGCAGCGCGCTGATCGAGGTGCGCGGGCACCTCGTGAACCGCACCGACGACGTGCAGACGTTCCTGTGGTGGGCCAACGTCGCGGCCGCGGTCAACGACAGCTACCAGTCGTACTTCCCCACCGACGTGCACGTCGTCGCCGATCACGCCAAGCGTGCGATCACGACGTTCCCTGCGTCGCGCGGCCACTACTACGGCGTCGACTACCCGGCGCGTCGGACGCCGGAGAGGCCGGACGGCGACCGGCTCGACTGGTACCGGAACATTCCCGTGCCGACGTCGTACATGTGCCTCGGCACTCAGGACGACTTCTTCGGCGGCTACGACCACGGCGTCGGGGCCGGGTTCGTGCACTGGGCGGATCACCGGACAGCCCCGGGCAAGAAGCAGTGGACCTGGGGCAACGACCAGTTCGGCTGGGCCTGGGACGCGCAGCTCACCGACACCAACGGGCCCTACGTCGAGCTCATGGCCGGCGTCTTCACCGACAACCAGCCCGACTTCGCCTTCCTCAAGCCGGGCGAGACGAGGACGTTCAGCCAGTTCTGGTACCCGATCCAGGACACCGGCCCGGTCCACCAGGCCACCCGCGAGGCTGCGGTGCGGCTCGACGTCACCGTGGTCGACGACCGCACGACGATTCGCGCGGCCGTCGCCGTCACGTCGGCACGCCCCGGAAGCCGGGTCGTCGTGCGTGCGGGGTCGACGGTGGTTCTGGACGAACGGGTCGACATCGCACCGGGCGCTCCGTTCGTGCGCGAGCTCACCGTCGACGGCGCCATCGCCCCGACCGAGTGCGAGCTGGTCGTGGAGCACGACGGAGACCAGCTCGTGACCTGGAGCCCGCGCCCCGCCGAGGAGACCGCACTGGCCCAGGAGGCGACCGAGCCTCCGGGGCCCTCCCAGATCGACTCGGTCGACGAGCTGTACCTGACCGGCGTCCACCTCGCGCAGTATCGGCACGCGACGCGCTCGCCCGAGCCCTACTGGGCCGAGGCGCTGCGACGGGACCCGGGCGACTCACGCTCGCACGTGGCGATGGCGGCCCGCCGTCAGCACGACGGGCGCCTCGACGACGCAGAGCGGCACCTGCGCGCCGCGGTGGATCGCGTCACCCGACGCAACCCGAACCCCCGCGACTGCGAGGCGCACTACCGCCTCGGCGTCGTCCTGGCCCGTCAGGGCCGTGCTGCCGACGCTCGGCGGGCGTTCGGTGTCGCCCTGTGGGACCGCACCTGGCTCGACGCGGCCACCGTGGCATCGGCCCGCCTCGACCTCGCGGAGGGCCGTGACCGGCAGGCGTTGACCGACCTGCTCCCACTGGTCCGGCGGAGCCCGCTGCACGCCCAGGCCCGCAACCTCGCGGCCGTCGCGACCCATCGCACGGGCAACACGGAGGGCGCCCTCGAGCTGCTCCGAGGAACGCTCGCGACCAACCCCCTGGACGCGTGGGCGCGAGACCTGGCGGCCCGACTGGGCGCGGCCACCACGACCACGCCGGACCCGACGATCGCCCTCGACGTCGCTCGGGAGTACCTCAGCATCGGCGATCACGACGCGGCGATCGATGCGCTCGAACGCACCGCGCGCCTGCCGCTCACGCCAGGTCAGACCAACGTCGCACCGCTCGCGCTGCTGTACCGCGCCGACCTCGAGCTGAGGCGGGGCAACAGGGCAGCGGCCATCGCGACCCTGTCCCGGGCGCGCGTCCTGGACCGCACGTGGTGCTTCCCGTCGGCGCACGACAACGACGTGCTCGCGCGGTTGCGTGGCGCGCTGCCCGACGACGACATGCTCGCTGAGCTCCAGGGGCACTGGCTCTACGCCGCCGGTCGCCGCGACGAGGCGATCCGCGCGTGGGAGGTTGCCGCTGCCCACGAACCGGCCAGCCCGGTCGTGCTCCGCAACCTCGGCATCGCCGCCCACAACGTCCTCGCCGAGCCGGCGCTCGCCGCCTCGTTCTACGAGCGCGCGCGCCTTCTCGCCCCCGACGACGAGCGGCTCCTCTTCGAAGCGGACCAGCTCGCCGGACGTCGGGGAGTCGATCCGGCGCAGCGGATCGCGACCCTGCTCGAGCGGCGCGACCTCGTGCACGCGCGCGACGACCTCTCGGTGCAGCTCGCCGAGCTGTTCACGGCCGAGGGTCGGGCACCCGAGGCACTGGAGGTGCTCCTCGACCGTCCGTTCCAGCCGTGGGAGGGCGGCGAGGGCCGTGTCCTGGCGGCCTGGGAGGAGGCGCACCTCAGCGTGGCACGCCTCAGCCTCGCCGCAGGAGACGCCGCCACTGCCGTCGAGCATGCGACCGCGGCGCTTCGTCCCGTCGCCACCCTGGGAGAAGCCCGGCACGCGCTGGCCAACACCGCCGACCTGCACCTCGTCCTCGGCGACGCCCTCGACGCGGCCGGTGAGACTGACGCTGCACGACGCGAGTGGGAGCGTGCTGCCGCTCAGCAGGGCGACTTCCAGGGGATGCAGGTCCAGCTCTACTCCGAGCGGACGGCCGCGGCCATTACGGCCCTGCGGAGGCTCGGCCGACTCGAGGACGCATCGCTGCTCCGCGACGGCCTCGCGGCCTACGTCACCGAGCAGGCGGGGGTCCGTGCGGTGATCGACTACTTCGCGACCTCGCTGCCGACGACCCTCTTGTTCACCCACGACATCCAGCACGCCCACGACCAACGCGTGCGGGTCCTCGTCGCCCAGCTGGCCGTCCTCGACGGGCGCGAACCCGAGGCGGTTGCGGTCGCCCACGAGGTCCTCTCCGACGATCCGCTCAACCCCTTCGCCCGCGCCATCGCCGCCGAGCCCGCGCTTCGCCGGTGACGGCGTCCGCTTCCAGGAGAGACATGACCAACGACGCTCGCCCGACCACGCTCGCCGCACCGCACCACCTCACCGTCACCCCGCCGGCGGCCCCGCGCCGAGGCCACCTCGACGTGGGCGAGTCCCCGAGAGGCGACGACCGGATCGAGGTGACCAGCGCGTGGATCGAGCGCGGGGGCAACCCGTGGTTCCCCATCACGGGCGAGATCCACTACTCGCGGATCCCACGCGACCGTTGGCGTGACGTCCTCGGCCACGCTCGGGCGGGCGGCCTGACGTCCGTCGCGACGTATGTCTTCTGGCAGGCGCACGAGCCCGAGCCTGGACAGTTCCGCTGGGACGGGCAGCTCGAACTGCGCGCATTCATCGAGGAGGCGGCGACGCACGGCCTCGACGTCGTCGTGCGGCTGGGCCCGTGGGCCCACGGCGAAGCACGGTACGGCGGCTTCCCGGACTGGCTCGTCGAGCGGAAGCTCCACACCCGCACCAACGACCCCGAGTACCTCGAGCTGGTGCGCGCCTTCTATGCCGAGACGATCTCGCAGCTCGTGGGCCTGTCGCACGCGGACGGAGGGCCGGTGATCGGCGCCCAGATCGAGAACGAGCTCTACGACCAGCCGCAGCACCTGGCCCACTTGCGCGAGCTCGCCCAAGAGCTCGGGCTCCACGTCCCGATCTGGACGGCCACGGGCTGGGGCGGCGCGGAGGTTCCCGAGTCGCTCCTGCCCGTGTACAGCGCGTACTCGGACGGCTTCTGGGACGACGAGCTGACCGAGTGGCCAGAGTTCTCCGCGTTCCACTTCCGCTACAGCCCCGTCCGCGACGACCTGTCCGTCGGGGCCGACCTGCGCGAGGCGCTCGACGGCATCACCCTCGACCCGCGTGCCGTGCCGCTCAAGGACGACGACGCAGTGCCGTTCGCGACGTGCGAGCTCGGTGGCGGGATGCACGTGGCGTACCACCGCCGGCCGATCGTGGCGCCTGCCGACGTTGCCGCACTCGCCCTCGCGAAGGTCGGCAGCGGATCGATCTGGCAGGGCTACTACATGTACGCCGGCGGGACGCAGCGGACCGGCCCGCACGGGTCGGAGCAGGAGTCGCACGCGACCGGCTACCCCAACGACGTGCCACGGGTGACCTACGACTTCGCAGCCCCGATCGGCGAGCACGGTCAGATCCGCCCCCACCACCACTACCTGCGGGCCCAGCACCTGTGGCTCCAGCAGGACGGGCACCGCATCGCGGCCATGGCCACGACGGTCGGCGGCGGCAGCGCTGACCCGGAGGTCCTGCGGTGGGCCGTGCGGTCCGACGGTCGCAGCGGCTACCTGTTCGCGTCGACGTACCAGCCCGCGAAGGCGGCCCTGCCGGCGCAGCACGACGTGCAGTTCACCGTGACTCTCGACGACGGAGACGTCACCGTCCCGACGCAGCCGCTCACGATCCCCGCCGGCGTCTCGCTGGTGTGGCCACTTCGCTACCCGCTCGCGCCGGGGGTCAGCCTTCGGAGTGCGACCGCCCGGGTGCTCGCTCGCGTGACCGTCGATGACCGCGAGGTCGTCGTACTGGGCGCCTACGACGGCATCCCCGTCGAGCTCGTGCTGGACGGCCACCACGAGGTCGGCGGAGCGGGTGTCGCCGTCCACCGCGACGGTGCGACGGTCGTCTCGCTGTCGGCACCCGCCGGCCCGACCTGCATCGTCGAGCTGACGGATGCGCGGATCATCGTCCTCGACCAGGAGAGCATCGGCCGGCTGTACCTGCTCGAGGTCGACGGCCGGGAGCGTCTGGTGCTCTCGACAGCACCCGTCTACGCGCTGGACGGCGAGCTCGTCGTCCAGACCGAGAGCCMGCACGTCAGCGTTTCCGTGCTCCCTGCGCCCCGCTCGCTCCAGGCCGAGGGCGCCGAGCTGAGCGAACCGTTCGACGACGGCCCCTGGCGGACGTGGCCGATGCGCGCCGAGCACGCGGGCCGTCACACCCTCATCTCCGGGCTCCACCCCGACGCGACGTCGGTGCCACGTCCCGAGCGCGGTGGTCCGCTGAACCGGCTCAGCGCGCCGACGGACTTCTCCGGCGCCGCCCTCGTGCAGGTCGAGGTCACCCCCGACCACATCGGCGGCGCCGACCGCACGCTGCTCCGGATGCGGTGGACCGGCGACGTCGGTCGTGCGTACGTGGGCGACGAGCTGATCAGCGACCACTTCTGGCACGGTCGGGACTGGGACGTCGACCTGACGCCGTGGGCAGCCGCGATCGCTCGTCACGGCGTGCGGTTCGAGCTCTTGCCCTGGAAGCGCAGCACCGGAGTCTGGGTCGACCCGGCCGTGCGGGACGTCCCTGACGGGCTGCACGTCGCTGCAGTGGATGTGGTCAGCGTCGGCCGCATCCGTCTCGCGGTGCGCGAGCGGTGACGAACCAGCGACCTGTTCTAGACAGGAGGCAGATGAGTTCCGGGACACTCCGCGACGTTCCCCTGGAGAACGTCGAGATCCTCGACGAGTACGGGGCCAACGCGTTCGCGCGCACGGTCGACTACCTCCTGCGGCTCGAGCCCGAGCGGTTCCTGCACGGCTTCTACGTCGTCGCGGGGATCGCGCCGACGACGACCGAGGGCTACGGCGGCTGGGAAGGAGCGACCGGCCCCCGCTTCCAGGGCCACTTCTTCGGCCACTACATCTCTGGTCTCGCGCAGGCCTACGCCTCGAGCACGGGCGAGCTCGCAGCGTCGTTGCTTGCTCGCCTCGAGAGCGCGGTGCACGGCCTCCGCGCGTGCCAGGCGGCGTACGCCGCCACGCATCCGGTCGACGCCGGGTACGTCTCTGCCTTCTCGGTCGACGTCCTGCCGGCGGGCGCCGACGACCTGATCGTGCCGTTCTACAACCTGCACAAGGTCCTCGCCGGGCTGCTTCACGCACACCGGTACGCGCCACCGGCGCTGTCGGCCGTGGCGCTCGACGTCGCCGCACGATTCGGGAGCTGGATCGCCGCGTGGGCGGGGCGTCAGGACGATCCCGCCGCCATTCTCGCGACCGAGTACGGCGGCATGAACGATGCCCTCTACGACCTCTACGCCATCACCGGCGACCCGGTTCATCGCCGTGCCGCCGAGTTCTTCGACGAGACGACGCTGTTCGAGCATCTGGCCGCGAACGAGGACGTGCTCGACGGTCTGCACGCCAACACGACGATCCCGAAGCTCATCGGCGCCCTCAAGCGCTACACCGTGCTCACCGATGCGCACAGCGCCGACGAAGGTGCCTACCGCGCCGCGGCGGAGAACTTCTGGTCGATCGTCACGGAGCACCACACGTACGCGAACGGCGGCAACAGCCAGGCGGAGCACTTCCACCAGCCCGGGACCCTGCATGCCTTCGCGACGAACGGCGAGACGCAGGGATACGGCGAGAACTCCACGAGCGAGGGCTGCAACGAGTACAACCTGCTCAAGCTCACGCGCGAGCTCTTCAAGCTGACCGGCGACGTGCGCTACGCCGATTTCTACGAGTCGACGCTCATCAACACGATCCTCGCCTCCCAGAACCCGCAGACCGGGATGGTGACGTATTTCCAGCCGATGGCGGCCGGATACGCCAAGGTCTTCGGCGCGGAGCTCGACGAGTTCTGGTGCGACCAGGGCACGGCGCTGGAGAGCTTCACCAAGCTCGGCGACTCGATCTACTTCGCCGACGCCGACGGGTTGTGGGTCTCCCAGTTCCGGTCGTCGGTCGTCGTCGACCCGGAGCACAACCTCCGGATCACCCAGCACGCGCGCGTGCCGGAAAGCGACAAGGTCACGTTCACCGTCGACGCGATCGACGGTCGGGAGGCCGCCGAGGGACTGCTCCGTCTCCGCGTCCCCAGCTGGGCGACGGGGGCTCCGGGCCTCACCGTGAACGGGAACGTTGCTCCCATCGTGGCGGGCGGCTGGCTCGTCGTTCCCGTCACCGCTGGAGACGTCATCGACTACCGCCTGAGTGCCCGGATCGAGGTCGTCGACGGGACCGAGGACCCGAACTGGGTCGCCTTCCGCTACGGCCCGGTGCTGCTCGCTGCCGAGCTGAGCCGCGAGCAGGTCGACGCGACCTATGAGGCGGGCGTGCTGGTGCGCCTCAGCACCGCGGTCGGACTCGATGCCGACGTCTTGGTCGCGGACCCGGAAGCGTGGAAGGCCGAGGCGTCCGCCCACGTCGTGCGCGTGAGCGACGGTCCGAACGGCAACGGACTGACGACGATGCGGTTCGCCCTTCGGGAGACCGACGAACACTGGGAGCACCGCATCCTCGAGCCGTACTACAGCCTCTTCGGCGCCCGGTACGCGGTCTACGTCAGCCTCCTGGCACGGGACTAGGCGCGACCGACGGTCGGGCGCGGGCCCGGGGACGGTCCTGGAGATCGTCACCTGCCCGTCGTCGCTGGCGCTTTCATGTCCGGTTCCGGGGACTTTCGACCCTGGCCCGGGCCGGTGGGGACCGGTGGACTAGGAGGTAGGGCGGTCGAGTGCGGACACGGTGAGGAGGCCCAGCCCATGGTCATCGACGTAGCTGGCTGTACGGAGCTCTCGGCTCGTGGCGCCTCGGTGGCGACGCGGTGCGACGACGGGCTGCGCGGACGGATGGAGGTCCGCACGCAGGAAGGGCTGCACGCCGCCCACGCCGGTGCCCGACTGGTCCGGCAGGCGGTACTGGACGCCTCGGCGCAAGGGCTCGGCACCGTGGAGATGACGCTCGACGTCGCTTCGCCGCTGAGCGGCGCGGTCTTGAGCCAGCTGCGATCCCTGGTCGACCACGGCGTCTCCCACCTCCAGGTTCGCCGCGCCGGCGGGAGCGTGCTCGTGGACGCCCGACTGGCCGCATTCCCGACGGCGACGGAACGCACCGAGTCGAGTCATCCCGGCACCCACAGCGGACGGCCCGACCTCGAGGCCGTGCGGCAGGCGCACCGCCGGCTTCAGGCAGCGCTCGCGGGTCGAGCCGGGGTGTCCGGCGTGGGACTGGCGCGGTCGGGGGACGGGTACGTGCTGAGGGTCGAGGTCGCCGATGCGGGCGTCGAGGTGCCCAGCCGCGTCGACGGGGTGTGCGTCGAGGTGCACACCGCCGGACCAGTGACCGCCGTGGGATGTTCCCCGCGCTAGATCGCCGACGCTGGAGGGACCTCCTGCCCTGTCGCGACGAAGGCGCGCGCGGGGCTCGACGTGGAGGGACGGATCGGGGCGGTTGCAGCTCAGCGGCCGAGCAGTGGCCGCGGGTTCACTGTCGAGCCGTTCACGTAGACCTCGAAGTGCAGGTGGCAGGCACCGGACAGGCCCGTGTTGCCCGAGTAGCCGATGAGCTGCCCCTTGGCGACGCCCTGTCCCGCCCTCACGATCGAGCGGGTCAGGTGGTTGGAGCTGCTCATCAGAGAGTTTCCGTCGACCGTCCCGTAGTCGAGCATGACCTGGTTGCCGAAGCCGTTGCGCCACTGCGACCAGAGCACAGTCGCGTCGCGCGGTGCGTACAGGGGCGTGTTGCACCCGGTGCGCAGGTCGATGCCGGCGTGCAGGCGGACGTAGCCCAGGATCGGGTGCATCCGCATGCCGTACTCCGAGGTCACGTACATCGGGTTGATCGAGGTCGGGTTGGCGAACAGCGCTCGAGACACCGATCCCGACGGGGGTTGCACAGGGGCCGGCGGGGGCGGAGCTGGTGGGGGTGGTGGCTCCCGACCGGCCGCCTCCGCGGCAGCACGCGCTGCGGCTTCGGCTGCCGCACGCGCAGCCGCTTCGGCCGCCCGAGCTGCCGCCTCCGCGGCCTCGCGGGCAGCTCGTTGCTCGGCGATGATCGCGACGAGCTCGCGCTCGATGGTCGCTCGTTCGGCGTCGATCTCGGCCGCCTCGGCCTCGGCCTGTGCCTTGAGCGAGGCGATCGCGTCCTGCCTGGCGCTCTGCTCAGCAATGAGTCGGGTGATCTCTTCCTCGCGCGACTGGGCGACCCTCCGGGCCTCGTCGGCCGCGACGACGTTGGCTTCGGCCTGCTGCTTGAGCTCGGCGACGCGGTCGGTGACGGCGCTCAGGCGCGCCTCGCTGTTGCGGTTGGTGGCGCCGACCTCGCGCAGTTCGTCCAGGATGCGCGACTGGCTGCGGAGGGCCGTGTCGACGAGCTGAGCGTGGTCGAGGAACTCCGTGGCGTCGTGGGCGTCGAGCATCACGTCCAGGGCGGACACGCCCGGTGCACCCCGGTAGGCCTCCCGCGCCATGACTCCCACGGCGGCCCGGAGCTTCTTCTCGTCGGCACGACCGGTGGTCATCGTCGCGGTGAGGCTGCCTCGCAGGTCGGTCGCGTCCTGGAGCCGGCTGGCGACGATCGCCGCCTCGCGCTGGGTGGCCTCCAGAGCAGCGCGGGCGTCGTCGAGCTCGGCCTGCGCCGCGGGCAGGCGCGCCTGAGTGACCTGGAGGTCCTGGGCGGCCTGGCTCAGCTCCGTGCTGAGACCCTCGATGGAGGACTGCAGCTCCTCGGCGCGTCGGTCGGCCTCGTTGCTGCGGCGCTCCGTCTCGGCGCGGCGGTCGTCGATGCTGTCGGCGTAGCTCGCCACTCCGGTGCCCATCAGCGCTATCGCCGCGGCGACGAGAACAGCGCCCACCCGGCGACGCAGGCGACGGGTGGACACGGCTGACGAGGGCGACGGCCGGAGCCGGGCCCGTGTACCGCGAGAGTCCGTCGACATGTACGTGGTGGCCGGGATCGGGGGTGGGAGGGTACGCGCGGCCGCCCGCAGGCTACGTGCGCGTCGCCGTCCGGGGCGGTCGTGACACGCGACCGCGCCCGCTGAACCGGACGACCGGTCGACCGCTGGCACCGAAACGGGCATGAACCGGACGCCCGTGGCCGCGGTGGCGAGCCCGGTGCCCACGGCAGCTCACGCTGCTCCTGCCGGTCGCGATCACTCGGATCTCGTCGCGCGCTGGTCTGCTCGCCGGTGCTGGGATGGGTCCATGGAACGCGCAACTGTCGTGACCGGCGGGGGCCGCGGTGTCKGGCGGGCCGTCGTAGAGCGCCTGCTCGCCCACGGTGAGGCGGTCGTCGTCCTCGAGGTCGACCCCGACGCGGTGTCATGGCTGCCGGTCGATCTGCCCCTCACGGCGGTCGTGGGCAGCGCCGGTGACCCCAGGGTCGCTGAGGCCGCGGCCGACGCGGCCGAGCGCCTCGGGACGCTCACGGGGTGGGTGAACAACGCCGCCATCTTCCGCGATCCCGACTCCGACGCCGGTCCCGACGAGCTGCTCGCGCTCGTCATGGCGAACCTCGCGCCCGCACTCGTCGGCACGGCCGTGGCAGCAAGGCGGTTCCGCGGTCCGGGCTCCGTGGTCAACGTGTCGTCCCACCAGGCGCAGCGGCCCGTGCGCGGATCGCTGCCCTACGCGACCGCGAAGGCGGCGATCGAAGGTCTCACCCGCGCCGCCGCCGTCGAGCACGGAGCGCGGCAGATCCGGGTGAACGCCGTCGCGCTCGGCTCGATCTCGACGGCCCGGTACGACGCGTTCCTCTCAGCGCAGGATCCCGGGCAGGCACGCCGCGTCGAGGACGAGATGCGTCGCCTCCATCCCCTCGGTCGGGTCGGGCGCGTGGAGGAGGTCGCGGCGACCGTGGCCTACCTGCTCTCCGACGCCGCGTCGTTCGTGACCGGCGCGATCCTCCCCGTCGACGGCGGGCGCGCCGCACTCGGCCTGGACCCCGAGGCCACCTGAAGCATTCTCGGGACCGAGGGTGCTAGAAGCGGAACGGGATCGGGATCGGCCCGCAGCAACACACGCCGCGCACGTCCGTGGTGCTCAGGAGCTGCGCGGCCTGGTAGCAGGCGAGGAACCGGGCCATCGTCGGGACCGCACCCCTGACGAGCCCCGATCGCGTGAGGATCTCCCGTACTGCGGCGGAGCACGACGCACCGCCATGGGCGACGCGGTGGGCACACGCCCATCCCTTGCGCGGCGAGAGATGCCGCTGATAGAGCCCGATCAGCGTGCCGGCCAGGCGTGCACCAGGTGTCATCAGGTCACAGTACGTAGGCCTTTCTGAACCTGCTGCCCGGCGGTAGCGGCAGCGCAACTCGTCGAATCCGCGACGGTCGACGCGCGCCCCTGCGCCGGTCGTGGAAGCGCCCGGCCGCCGGCGCTGATCAAGGGGGCCCGTGGCCGCCCTGCGGCTCGAGCGCTCCCTGATCACCGGCGGACTCCTCGTTCTTGCGCGGTGAACCCGAGAGCAGCCCGATCCCGACCAGCGCGAGCACGGTGATGACGCCGGGGATCGCCACGCTCGGCTGGTCCGCCAGACGGATCACCTGCCCGGCCCGGGGAATCGTGACCATCGGCACCAGCGCCGTCCGCACCTCATAGGACCGCGCGTCCTCCGCCTTGTTGGCATCGCCCTTCATCCGGACCACCATCGTGCCCGGGGCTCCGGCCGGTGCCGGCTCGACCGAGACGACGCGGTGGGTGACCACGACACCGTCCCCGCGCGGCAGGCTCGCGACATCACCGACCTCGAGCGTGGACGCGGGCACCGACCGGGCGAGGACCACGTCGTCCACCTGGTAGAGCGGCACCATCGACCCGGAGATGACCACCAGGCTCTGCACCTTGCCCGTCCGCGCTCCGACGAACAGCACGAGGCCGAGGACGCCGATCAACGCCGCCACCGTCAGCAGCGCGTCCCCGGCCACGCCCAGCGCCCGGCGCATCCGGGAGTGGCGTGGTTCCCCGCCTGCGCGACCTGATCGCGTCATCCTGTCCACGTATCCGTCATGGGGATCTGTGGGCGGAGCACGCTCGTCGGATTCGTTCCCGTGGCCTGCTCGCCCGAGAATCCGGAGCCCCAGCAGTAGACCTTCCTGTCGGAGCCGCGCGCGCACACGTGGGTGGTCCCGGCGTCGATGTCGGCGAACCTGACGCCGGCCGGGAGCTGGGTCATGTCGACCGCGACAGGGACCAGGGAGTTGGTCGTGGCGTTGTTGCCGAGCTGCCCGTTCGAGTTCCGGCCCCAGCAATAGGCTCGTCCCGCGGTCGAGAGCGCGCACGAGAAGTGGTCGCCGGCGACGACCTGGCTGAGGGTCACACCCGCGAGTACCCCGGTGGCGGTGACCGCGACCGGCTGGTCGGCGGTGCCGGCCTGCGATCCGTCACCCAGTGCACCTTCGGAACGGAGGCCTGAGCAGTACGCCGCGCCACCGGACAGGAAGCACAGATGGAACCTGCCCATCGCCGCAAAGGTGATCGGACCGGTTCCACTGCTCGCACCTCGAGGCAGAGCCCTGGGCGACATCACAGGCGTGGCAGCCGGCGGGCCCAGCTGTCCCTGGGTGTTCTGCCCCCAGCAGTACAGCGCGCCGATCGCGCTTAGCGCGCACGTGTTCTGGAACTCGGAGGTCATGCTCTCGATGACTGTCCCCGCCGGCATCTGGCTGGCCGGGTCCTCGACGATGGTCGGAACGAGGATGGGGGCTGACGCCCACTGCCGGGGATCGCCGCCGCCGCGCTGGGGTCTGGCGAGATACGTGTACAGGCCCCAGCACGCGGCACGTCCGGTGTCCATCACCGCGCAGCCGACCTGTTCGCCGGTGAACACGTCCCTGACCACCTGGTGGTAGAGCGGCGAGAGGTACCCCCAGAACGAACCGTCGTCGGCACCCGCGTAGACGGCGACGGGGTCGACCGAGGAAGGTGCGTCCCACGGCGCGGCAGAGTTGTAGTTGCCCAGCGCTCCCCCGCCGACCCCCCAGCAGTAGGCGGCCCCACCTGCCACGACACAGGTTTGGTTGAGTCCGGTGTCGAGCTGCGTGATCGCGGTCGTGCCCCGGGCGCCGGGCTGCACGAGCGTCATCGTGTTGATGTTCCCGGTCTGCCCCGTCTTCGGAGCGTCACTGGTGGCCTCCCCGGAGCACCAGGCCTGGCCGTCGATCCGCAGGCACGTGTAGTGGCCGCCCGCCGAGACCGCGTCCACGGGCGTCGACCACGTACCGATCAGGACATCTCCGCGAGCGTAGACCGGGTCCGTCCATTCCGCGGACGTCGGGCGCAGCGCGCTGAGCGCCGTCGTGGTGCCGGCGACGAGGCAGAGCAGCGCCACGACGGCGGCGCACCACCGCCACCGCGCCTGAGTGGCCCGCGCCGTCATGTGGCCTCCCTCCGTCGCCGGACGCTTGCCCGGGCAGCGGCCCCGAGGCCGATCAACGACAGCGCGGCGATCAGCAGGGCCAGACTGTCGGCCCCGGTGCTCGACAAGCCCCCGGGAGGGGTCGCCCCGCCCGAGGATGGCGGTGCCGTCGGCGACGGAGGAACCTCATCGGCCCCCTCCAGGGACACCACATAGGTCAGCTGCCCGCTCGCGCCCTGGGGGACGTCGTCCGAGACCCCCACCGCCACCTCGAGGTAGAGCGTGTCCCGCGCCCCGACCGGCACAGTTAGACCCTGCGAGGCGGGCACCGCCCCGAACGGCAGCAACGTCTGCTCGCCCGAGGGACACTCGCCCGCCTGCCACGCCACGTCGCACGACCGCAACCCGGTCAGCACGAACGGGAGCAGCCCCGCCGACCCGTCGACCTCGGCCCGGACCACCTTGCCCGGGCCTGGTTCGGCCACGGACAGCACCAGGTAGCGCTTGACCGTCTCGCCGGGCAGCAGACCGGTGAAGCTCAGCACCTCCTGGTCCACGCTGGACGCCGTCCCGGGAACGACCGTCTCCCGCGCCGCGGCGCCGGCGGGCGCGACGATGCCGGCGCTGCCGAACACGGCGAGCAGCAGCACCAGCAACCATCGCGCGGCACCGGGACCCACGCGGGAGCCTTGGGTCATCGACCGAGGATCATCTCGACCGGGTCAGGGGATGTCCGTCGCTCTGCTCACGGTGTCGTCACGGGAGAACCGACAACCTCGATCACGACCGTGCCGGACTCTCCCATCAACGTCGTGGGGGCATCGTCGGCCAGCCTCACCGTCACCGTGAACGGGACCTCAGCCGCCGGCGCGACGTTCGTGGCGTTCGCGGGCGTGTCGTAGGCGACCGTGACGGTCAACTCGGCGGCCAGCGCCGCAGGCAGCAGGGACGTGTCCGCGGTGATGGCCGAGACGTCCGCGTTCACCGTGCTGGTCGGGTCGTTGCGGATGATTCCCTGCCACGTGTCCGACTGGCCGGCCACCAGCGGGCCAAGGTCCGCGAAAGCCAGCTCGATCGTTGGCAGACCCGCCGCCGTCTCGTCCCAGGTATCGGACTCCAACCAGGTGGTCGGCGCCTCCGAGGTCGCGCCTTGGATGTTGAACTTCGCGACCGAGACGTCGCCCTGGAAGAACACCTGGTCGCTCCAGAGCGCGCTGGTTGCGACCGCCCCGACGCCGAGAACCGCCACGGCAGCCAAGACGATCTTTGCCTTCCTGCGTGCGATCGCATCCATCCGAGTTCCCCCGTCTGCTTGGGCGTGCACGGATCGCGCTCGCCGATGAACGCCATTCAAGCCTGAATTCGCAATCCGGCATAGGGCGCAGATCGCCCGTGGACGAAGTTCATCAGTCGCATGCATCTGAGATGCCATGACCAGTGCCTCGCGAGACGCCAGGATCAGGGATGGCCTCGGTAGTGTCGTTGACCTGCCGAAAGGCGAGCCTCGCGGCGGCTTCGCTCGCTCGCACGTGCGCTTGGTGGTTAGCGCTGGCGAGTTCGGTTCGTGATTCCGCTGGTGCAAACAGCGCGAACAGGCGCATTTTTACGCCGTTCTCGGCAGCCATTTTGCGAAGTGATCTCACGTCATGGTGCTCGCAACCACGATCCTGATACAGACCGCTGTCCCGGCAGCAAAAGGTCAGGGTCTCCGACGTTTCTTCGCGACGAGGGCGATACCGCGCGCTCGCTCTGGCGAGCGGGCCGTCGTCTGGTCGGGCTCCCGCGCTCTCGAGCGCTCCAGGTCGAGGATGCCGCCCCACGCTCGGCCCGGTGACCTCCCGCAATGCCGAGCGAAGGCGACTGGCGCAGTGCGTCGCCATCGCTGTTGCCGCCGCCCCGTGCGCGACGGCGTGCGCTTCGAGGCCGACGTCGGCCGCGGCGGAGACCACAGCCGCGGACTTCTGCGACGCCATCGCGCGGTCCGACGGTGCCGCCGCGTGCGACCTCCTGGCGCCGGTCGGCGTCGCGCTCTTCAACCAGGAGCAGCTCGCCGCCGGGTTCGGCCTGATCACCCTCGGGGAGTACGTGACGACCTCGGCGTTCGCCGTCGACGTCACCGAGAACTGGCAGTCGGAGTTCCTGCAGTTCCTGCTCTACATCGTCGCGACCGTGTTCTTCCTGCAACGGGGGTCACCCGAGTCCAAGCCGCTGGACCAGGCGGGGCGGGAGAGCGACACGGACCAGACGGTCGCCGAGTTCTCGACGCCCGACTCCCCAGGCTGGGCGAGGGTTCGTGGGTGGCGCCTGCGCGTCTACTCGCGGTCCTTGAGCCTCGTGATGGGCACGATCTTCTTCCTGTCGTGGCTGAGCCAGTCCATCACCGGGGCTGTGGCCTACAGCGAGGAGCAGATGCGGGACCTGCAGGACCCGGTCACGTGGACCGAGTACCTGCGTCTACCCGACTTCTGGAGCCGCACCGCGGAGGCCGGGCGCTCATGCGAGCGCCCGGAGCCCCGGCCTACTCGGGCTTGTACTTGAACGACAGCTGGATGCGCGTGCGGAAGAGCAGCTCCCCGGCGTCGCCGACGACGACGTCCTGCTTGGTCACCTCGGCCACCCGAAGGTCGTGCAACGACCCGCCGGCCGTGCTGATCGCCTCCTTGGCCGCGTCCTCCCAGGACGACGTGCTCGTCCCGATGACGTCGATCACTCGATACACGCTCATGGTCATGGCCCTCTCGTAGCCCGGAACGGACGACTCCATAGTGGCCGCGGCCGCGCGCCACCACCACGGTCTTGGGCGGACGGGATCGAGGTCGCCGTCGCCTTTGTCGTGGGGGGCACGAGCGCCGAGGCGAGCAGCCCGGTCCGCGGCGGCATCTCACGCCACCGCGGACCGGCCGACCTCATTCCTCGGTGCCGGTCACGGCGATGAAGACCTTCGCGTTGCCGCGGGGGTTGAGCATCACCACCGGGGCGATGCACCGCTGCGGCAGGGTGACCGTGGCGCGGATCTTGGCGTCACCCGTCGACGAGAACGGCACGACGGCCGTCGTCGCGACCACGGCCCCGTTGCACGCCACGCTCGCCGCGAGCTCCGTGATGGGGTTCGCGAGTGTCGACGTCAGGACGAGGCCCTCGACCCGGACGTCCAGCCGACCGTCGCGGCGCAGGCGGGCCTCGCCGTTCCCGATCACCCAGTCGGCGCCGCCGGGAGCCGCCCCGAACACCGGCAGATCCTTGACCAGGCTGCCCGCCAGCTCCGCACTCAGGATGGTCCGCCCGCCACCGCCGCCGTGGTCGTCGCCACTGGCGAAAGCCGCCGGAGAACCGACCAACCCAGCGGTCGCCACGACCGCCGCCGCCACTGCCACGCGCCTCAGGATCGTCTTCATCGTCAACCCTTTCCTCCGCGAGCCCACGACGGGCCCGACACGAGTTGATACGAGACGGCGGTACGGCGGGTTCACCAGGACGGTGGCCACGTCGCGGGCTTCCTGCGATCACCTGCGTGCGCCGACCCGGCTGAGCGGGCGACCCGTCGGGTCCGAATCGCCGGCGTCATTTCCCTTGGCAGACCCACGCGGGAGCCGGAAGAGTCGTGACATGCCTACGGCCGGAGCGCTGCCCGCCAGGTTCAAGGGTGAGGTCCTCGTCCCGGACTCACCCGGGTACGACGCCGCGCGTGCCGTCTGGAACGGCGCCGTCGACCGCCGCCCGGCGTACGTCGTCCGCTGCGCCGGCACCGGCGACGTGCGCTCGGCGGTCCGGGTCGCGCGCGAGCTGGGCCTGCCGCTCGGCGTGCGAGGCGGCGGGCACAGCGCGGCGGGATGGGCGGTRCCCGAGGGCGGACTGATGATCGACCTCTCCCCGATGCGGGGCGTCGCCGTCGACCCGGGCGCCCGCACGGCGCAGGTCCAGGGCGGTGCGCTGCTCGGGTCGCTCGATGCCGCCACGCAGCCGCACGGGCTCGCGACGACGGCGGGGATCGTGTCGCACACCGGCATCGGCGGGCTGGCACTCGGTGGTGGCGTCGGCTGGCTGGGCCGGCAGCACGGCCTGACCTGCGACAACGCGCTCGGGTACGAGATCGTGACCGCTGACGGCGAGCTCGTCCAGGCGACGGCCGACGAGCACCCCGACCTCTTCTGGGGTCTGCGCGGCGGCGGCGGGAACTTCGGCGTCGTCCCACGTTTCGACCTCGCGTTGCACGACGTCGGCACGCAGGCGTTCGTCGCCGAGGTGGACCTCGACCCGGCGAGTGGCCTTGACGCGCTCCGGTCGTGGCTGGCGATGGCGGACGACGCACCGAGGCGCGCGACCCTGTTCGCGCAGGTGCGCGCCGGGGCTTCGCTCACGCTCGGGTTCGTCTGGGTCGGCGCGCCCGACGACGCCGCACCGACGGTCGCGCGGCTCGACGGCCTCGGCACCCCGCTGGCCAGACGCGTGGCGCCGATCAGCTACCTCGACCTGCAGCGGCAGTCCGACGTCGGCTCCGCGCATGGTTTCCGGCGCTACGCGAAGAGCCACTACGTCCGCGACCTGCCCGACGCGGCGCTCGAGGCGTTCCTCGCCCACACCGAGTCGGACGTGGGGGCGGCGAGCCTCGTCTCCTACGGGGGCGCCATCGCCGACGTCGACCCGGGGGCGACCGCCTTCGCGCACCGCGACACGCGGTTCGAGTACGACGTCGGCGCCAAGTGGGCGGACCCCGCCGACGACGAGCGGCACGCGGCGGCGTGCCGACGCCTCGCCGCGACGATCGAGCCGTGGAGCGTCGGCGTGTACGTCAACGCGCTGGGCGCCGAGGGTGTCGCGGGCGTGCACCGGGCGTACGGAGCCGCCACGTACGCGAGGCTCCAGGAGCTCAAGTCGGCCTGGGACCCAGACAACGTCTTCCGGCTCAACCAGAACATCCCCCCGGCCTGACGCACCCGCCGCGGGCGGAGCCGACGGCGTCGGACCGGGCGCTGTCGGCCCGCGTTCGTCTGCGGGGACATCGACGGGCAATCGACCACTGCCGTTTGACGCGCGGCCACCGCACCGTCACTCTCGTCGGGTGACTGAGGGCGCACCCGGGGCGGTCGACGCGGTCGTCGACTCCGAGGACGGAGCGGACCACCATGCCTAAGGATCGCTACCGCGTCATCTCCGACTCCGGGGACCAGCTCGGCGAGGTCTTCAAGAGCCGCGAGTACTCCGACGCGATCCTGGAGCTCGCCGCCCGGATCAAGGAGCAGCCGTCCGAGGGCGTGAAGGCCGGCCTCGAGCGGCTCCAGGACGACGGGTCCTGGCTCGACGTCGGACCGTGGATCGCCAAGCGCGAGCTCCTCTGACACAAGGCTCGTGGGCGGGCGCGTCGCTCCCCGGTGAACGTTGTCCCACCTCAGGGCCCCGGCCCCAGTAGCCTCGTCTGCGACCGTCCACCCGGCGGCGCGCTGCGCGCGCGGCGCCGTCGATGTGCCCAGGAGGCTCGATGGCCGTGAGGCCGGTTCGGTCAGGCTCGAACGCGGGCGGTTTCGTCCGCGTCTGGTCGTCGGCGGCCGATGCCCCGCGGCTGCGCCGGCCGACGGACGTCCTCCTGCTGGTGGTCTCGGTCGTCGTCCTCGGGCTGCTGGCCCTGGCCGCGCCGGGGCCGACCGGCGCCGACCGGGCGCTCGACACGCTGCTGGCGTGGCTCGAGCCCGTGCTCGGCTGGCTCTGGAACATCGCTTACGCCGTCCTGACGCTGTGGGCCGTCGGCGTCGTGCTGCTCGCCCTGGCCAGTCGGGGTCGGCGGCGGCTCCTCGTCGACCAGGTGACCGCGTCGGCCGTGGCCTTCGGTGCGGCGTTGGGCGTCGGAGCCCTCGCCGGGACCGACCCCTCCACCACCGTCGCCGCGCTCGTGTCGTCCGGTCCCCCGGTGGTCTACGTCGCCACCCGGGTTGCAGTCCTCACGGCCGTCGTCGTCACGGCCTCGCCGCACCTCGCCCGGCCCTGGAGGTACGCGAGCCGGTTCGTCATCGCACTCGGTGCCGTGGCCGCGATCGGCCTCCACGCCACGAACCTGATCGGCGCGGCCGGCGCGATCGCCGTCGGGATCGCGGCCGCCGCGATCGCGCACCTGGTGTTCGGGTCACCCCCCGGACGCCTGACCGATGTGCAGGTACGGGTCGCGCTCCAGGACCTCGGCGTGCCGACGACGCTGGGGGTGTCGACGGCCACGCGGGAGGGCGCGGACAACGTGCTCGTCGCACGCGGAGGCGACGGCTCGTCCCTGCTGGTCACGGTCTACGGTCGCGACGCGTGGGACAGCCAGGTCGTCGGATCGCTGTGGACCGCGCTGACCCGACGGGGCGAGCGGGCGCACGTGTGGGGCACCCGGCGGTCGCGGGTCGAGCACGAGGCCCTCTACACCCTGCTGGCGGCGCAGGCGGGCGTGCCGACGCTCGACGTCGTCGCGGTGGGCATCGCGGAGCAGGGGGACGCCCTGCTGGTGACCAGCGCCCCGCGCGCGCCGCTGGGCGAGCTCGAGGCCGAGGCGTTGAGCGACGAGCTGCTCGGCGACATGTGGCGCGCGGTGGTCGCGCTGAACGAGGCGGGTGTCGCGCACGGACGGATCGACGGCAGCCGGGTCGTCGTGCGGGCCGACGGCGTCGCCGCGCTGGCGGACTTCGACGCCGCGTCGCACACCGCGGACGAGAGCGACCTGCACACGGACCGCGCCCGGCTCCTCGTCGCGACGGCCATCGCCGTCGGTCCCGACCGTGCGCTCGCGGCAGCGGTCGCCGCCATCGGCACCGAGGGTCTCGCGGAGGTGCTGCCCTACCTGCAACCGGCCGCGCTCGGGCGCAGCACGCGTGCCGACGTGCGCGCCGCGAGCTGGACGCTCGACGACCTGCGCGCAGCCGCCGTCGAGGCTGCCGGCGTCGAGGAGCCGCCGCTGGAGCGCCTGCGACGAGTGACGCCGAGGTCGATCGGCACCCTGCTCGTCGTCGGCTTCCTCGCGTACGTGCTGATCACGCTGCTGGCCGGCATCGACCTGGCGAGCGTGGCGGCCGCGCTGGCCTCCGCCGACGCGGCGTGGCTCCTCGCCGCGCTCGTGGTCTCCCCCTGGATCCAGGCGTCGCTCGCCGGGGCGACCCTGGGCGCGGCAACCGCGCGGGTGCGGTACATCCCGGTCCTGATGCTGCAATACGCGATCCAGTTCATCTCGCTCGTGCTTCCGGCGACCGCCGCCCGGCTCGCGCTCGAGGTCCGGTTCTTCCAGAAGTTCGGGATCCCCGCCGCGACCGCGCTCTCGTTCGGACTGATCGACAGCGTCAGCGGGTTCGTCGTCCAGATCACGCTGATCCTGGTGATCTTCGTGAGCGGGTTGCCCGGCTTCACCTCGGCCCTCCTGACCGGGTCGAGCACGACGAGCGACGACTCCTCGAGCCTCTCGCTCGTCGCCCTGCTCGTGGCCCTCATCGTGATCGGCGCCGCCATCACGCTGGTGGTTCCTCGGCTGCGCCACCGCCTCACCGCCCTGATCCCGCGGGTTCGCACCGCGCTGGCCGGGCAGGCACGCTCGGCACACTCCGCGCTCAGCGTCCTGAAGCGGCCGGGGAAGGTGGCCGCCATGCTCGGCGGCAACCTCGGCGCCCAGCTCCTCCAGGCCACCGTCCTCGCCCTGTGCCTGCACGCGTTCGGGCAGACCGCGCACTTCTCGCAGCTCATCCTCATCAACACCGCGGTGAGCCTGTTCGCCGGCCTGATGCCCGTCCCCGGCGGCATGGGAGTGGCCGAGGCCGGGCTCACGGTGGGCCTGCAGGCCATCGGGGTGCCCAGCGCGATCGCGGTCTCGACGGCCATCACGTTCCGCCTGGTGACCTTCTACCTGCCGCCGATCTGGGGGGCCGCCGCGATGCGCTGGCTGCGCCGCAACGAGTACGTGTGAGGTCGTAGGAGCGACGAGCCGCGGGAAGGGCTGATGCCCCGCTCTCAGGCGATCGCAAGGTTCCGGCGACGAGCATGTCGGTCGTGACGACCCGTGAGCCCACCGCCACCCCCGCGACCGACGCGCCCGTCGAGGCAGCCAGCAAGGTCCCGGAGGTCGCGGCGATCTTCTGGGTGACCAAGCTGCTGACGACCGCGATGGGCGAGTCCAGCTCCGACTTCCTCGTCCGGGCCATGCCGCCCGAGCTCGCCGTCCTGCTGGGCGCCGCGGGCCTGACCGTGGCGCTGGTGATCCAGCTGAGGGCGCCGCGGTACGTGCCGTGGCGGTACTGGCTGGCCGTGGCGATGGTGGGCGTGTTCGGCACGATGGCCGCCGACGTGGTCCACGTCGGGCTCGGCATCCCGTACACGGTCTCGACGGTCGCGTTCGCCGTCGCGCTCGGCGCGACGCTGTGGCTGTGGCACCGCACCGAGGGGACGCTGTCGATCCACAGCATCCGCACCCCGCGGCGCGAGTGGTTCTACTGGGCGACGGTGATGGCGACGTTCGCGCTGGGCACGGCGGCCGGTGACCTCGTGGCGGTGCGGCTGCACCTGGGCTACCTGGCTGCCGGCCTGTTCTTCACGGCGCTGCTGCTGATCCCGGCGATCGGCTACCGCTGGTTCGGTCTTGGCGCGATCACGGCGTTCTGGTCCGCCTACATCCTGACCCGACCGGTCGGCGCGTCGTTCGCCGACTGGCTCGGCGTCTCCCCGGCGAGAGGCGGGCTGGGCCTGGGTTCCGGCCCGGTCGCGCTCGTCCTGACCGCGGGGATCGTGGCGCTCGTCGTGCGGATGACGGCCACCGACCGCACCAGCAGGGAACCCGTCCGCTGACGGCTACGGTGACCGACATGACGGGGCACCGGCGGCTCTCGGTCCGCGCGCGCTCGGCGCTCGCGGCGATGGGGGCCGTGACCATCGCGCTCGTCCTGGCCTCGCTGGCGCTGCTCGTCGTCCTGCACGACTCGGTCGAGCGCAACGCCGCCGCGACCGCGAGCACCCGCGCCCACGACGTCGCCGCCGAGCTGACTACGGACGGCCAGGTCACCTCCGGCATCAACCTGACTCCCGGGCCCGGTGACGACGCCTACATCCAGATCCTCGACGCCGGCGCCGTGGTCGCCTCCAGCCCCGAGGTGGCGGGGCAGCCGGCGTTGGCGAGCGCTCCCGCGGCACCAGACATTGCCGAGGTCGTGCCGCCCGACGCCGTCGGCCCCGGTGAAGGCCCGTTCGTCACCGTCGTGCTGGGGGTCAGCGGCGTCGAGGGTGCCGACACCGTCGTCGTCCAGCAGTCCTACGCCGAGGGCAACGACACGGTGACGGACGCGGCCCAGGCGCTGCTCGTGGCCGTCCCCGCGCTCGTCCTCGTCGTCGGTGCGATGACGTACGTTCTGACGGGGCGCGCGCTGCGCCCGGTCGAGCAGATCCGGCGACGGACCTCCCAGATCAGCGACGCGGACCTGGACACCCGGATCGACGTCCCGCCGACCGGCGACGAGGTCGCCGAGCTGGCCCGCACGCTCAACGGAATGCTGGACCGCTTGCACGCCGCGTCGCAGGCGCAAGCCCGGTTCGTCGCCGACGCGAGCCACGAGCTGCGCACGCCGCTGGCCGCCGTGCGCGCCGAGCTCGACATCACCGCCCGCCAGGGGGCGTCCGCCGACTGGGCACGCGCTGCCGCCCTCATCGGTGCGTCGAACGACCGGATGCAGCACCTGGTGGACGACCTGCTGGTCCTGGCACGGACCTCGGAGCCGTCCGTCGACCGACGGGACGGGGAGGTCGACGTGGACGACGTCGTCGAGGGGGTCGGCTTCCGGCTGCGCCCGCCACCGGCGATCACGGTCCGGGTGAGCACGACGCCGGCACGGGTGCGGGGCAACCGGCACGACCTGGAACGGGCGGTGCAGAACCTCGCGGACAACGCGCTGCGCCACGCGACCGGCGAGGTGCGGCTCTCCGTCGGCCTCCGGGGCGACACCGCCGAGATCAGCGTCGACGACGACGGCACCGGGATCCCCGAGTCGGCTCGGGAGATCGTGTTCGACAGGTTCGTCCGGCTCGACGAGGGCCGGGCGCGGGCCGAGGGCGGCAGCGGCCTGGGCCTGGCGATCGTGCGCGGCATCGTGGTGTCCCACGGCGGCAGCGTCGTCGCGACCACCTCCCAGCTCGGTGGCGCGCGGTTTGTCGTGCGCCTGCCCGTCTCGCAGGCTCAGTCCTCGGCCGCGACCCGGTAGCCCATCCCGCGGACCGTCAGGATGGACGCCCGACCGAACGGGGCGTCGACCTTGCGTCGCAGATAGCTGATGTACACCTCGACGACGTTCGGGTCCCCCTCGAAGGCCGAGTCCCAGACGTTGTCCAGGATCTCCCGCTTCGTGACCACGTCGCCGCCGCGCCGCAGGAGCAGCTCGAGCACGCCGTACTCGCGCGGGGTCAGCGCGATCTCGACGCCCCCGCGGGTCACCCGCCGCCGCGACGGCTCCAGGCGCAGGTCTCCCGACGCCAGCACCACGGGGCGCTCGGGCGCGCCGCGCCGGACCAGCGCGCGCAGCCGCGCCAGCAGCACGTCGAACGAGAACGGCTTGGCCAGGAAGTCGTCCGCCCCCCGGTCGAACAGGCTCACCTGCACGTCGTCCCCGTCCCGCGCCGTGAGGACGAGCACCGGCGTCCAGATCTCGCGCTCGCGCAGACTGACCAGGACCTCACGACCGCTCAGGCCCGGAAGCATGAGGTCGAGGACGATGACGTCGTACGTCCCCTCGGTGGCCGCCCACAACCCGTCGACGCCGTCGCCCATGACGTCGACGGCGATCCCCTCGGCCTCGAGCCCGCGCCGCACGACGTCGGCGAGCTGAGGCTCGTCCTCGACCACGAGCACCTTCACGCGCACCCCTTCCGTGGATCCCTATCGAACACTGGATCGTCAGTGCGCTCGAACGGTCGGTCGCACGGAGCCGACCCGACCCGCGAGCGACCACGCACTGACCACGGACGCGACCGACTCCGCCGCGAGGAGCCCGACCAGGACGAGCAGCTGCACCTGCGCCGCCTCGTACGGTGACGCCCCGCCGAGCAG
The DNA here is from genome assembly GCF_056406355.1 of Cellulomonas sp. P1_C4. Taxonomy (NCBI): domain Bacteria; kingdom Bacillati; phylum Actinomycetota; class Actinomycetes; order Micrococcales; family Cellulomonadaceae; genus Cellulomonas; species Cellulomonas sp. P1_C4. The sequence goes on from NZ_JBFUAI010000006.1 coordinate 120,581, forward strand.
GAGGCCGACGAAGGCGCCCGGCAGGACCACGAGCCCGGCGTTGCGCGTCTGGTCGATGGCCGGCACCAGCGACCGGGCCACGGCACGCCGCACCTGCGCGGTCACCGCGGCGCGCGGGGATGCCCCCAGGGACAACCACCCCTCGACGGTCTCCCACTCCGTCGCCACGTCGTCGCGCAGCCTCCCGCCGGTCAACGACACGGCCGTCATCGAGCCGCCGATGATCTGCGCGACGAACGGCAGCACCGTCTGCGCGCGCAGGGGCAGGGCACCGCTGAGCAGGACGGGCACCGTCGCGGCGACGGCGCCGGCGGCGATAGCGAGGCCAAGGTGCGGAAACGTCGCGCGGCCCAGCCCGACGCGCGCCGTCGACGTCCAGGTCGCCGCCGCGAGCATCACCGCCAGGTACAGCACCACCGCGCCGGGATGCGCAAACACCCAGGCGATGAGCAGCGCGACGACGGTGAGCTGCCCGGCGGCGCGCGCGACGGCGATGGCTGTGTCGCGCCGGACGTGGACGCGGGCGATCGACAGCGTGACCAGGGTGATCGCGAGGAGCGCAGCCACCGCGACGGCCACCGGCACGAGGGATCCGGGGCTCACGGGCGGCTCCGGTCGGCAGGCGTGTGCATCGCTGAACCGTACGGCCCGCGCGACCTCCTCAGGGGTTCTTCAGGGTCCACCCCGGAGGCTTCGGGCATGAGCAACCAGCTACCGACCACCGGCACCGCGCGGCGCGTGCTGAACAAGGTCCCCGAGATCACGATCTACTTCTGGGTGATCAAGGTCCTCGCGACCACCGTGGGCGAGACCTTCGCCGACTGGCTCACCGAGACGCTCGGCATGACCCTGACGACCGCGACGCTCGTGGTCGGAGCGATCCTCGTGGCGACGCTGGTCGCGCAGTTCCGGGCGACCCGGTACGTCGCGCCGATCTACTGGCTCGCGGTCGTGCTCATCAGCGTGGTCGGCACCCTCATCACCGACAACCTCGTGGACGTCATGGGCGTCCCGCTGTGGGTGACCACCGTCGTGTTCGCCGTCGCCCTCGGCATCACGTTCGCCGTCTGGTACCGGGTCGAGCACACGCTGTCGATCCACTCGATCACGAGCACCCGCCGCGAGGCGTTCTACTGGCTCGCGATCCTGTTCACGTTCGCTCTCGGCACCGCCGCCGGCGACCTGCTCGCGGAAGGCCTGGCGCTCGGCTACCTCGCCTCGGCGCTGCTGTTCGCCGCCGCCATCGGCGTGGTCGCCGCCGCGCACCGCTGGTTCGGGCTGGGCGCCGTGCTCTCGTTCTGGATCGCGTACATCCTCACGCGCCCGCTCGGAGCGTCCATCGGTGACCTGCTCTCGCAGAGCACGGCCGACGGCGGGCTCGGCCTCGGCACGACGACCACGAGCATCATCTTCCTGGCCGCGATCGCGATCACCGTCGCCTTCCTCACCATCACCCAGCGCGACGTCGAGACCGCACCGGCCGACGACCTTGACGAGCTGGACGAGCTCGCCGACGAGTCCGCCCGATGAGCGTGCTCGCCGCGGCGTCCGACCCGAGCACCCTGACCGGCGTCGCCGGCTGGGCGGTCCACCTGATGGAGACGCTCGGCGTGGTCGGAGCGGCCATCGCCATCGCGCTGGAGAACGTGTTCCCGCCCCTGCCCAGCGAGATCATCCTGCCGCTGGCCGGGTTCACCGCGAGCCAGGGGTCGTTCGGCCTGATCGAGGCCATCGTCTGGACGACGGTCGGGTCCGTCGTCGGCGCCGCCGTGCTCTACCTCGTCGGCGCCCTCATCGGGCGGGAGCGCACCCGTGCGCTGGTCTCCCGGATCCCCCTGGTGAACCTGTCCGACGTCGACCGCTCCGAGGCGTTCTTCAACCGGCACGCGCGCACCGCGGTGTTCGTCGGCCGCATGGTGCCGGTGTTCCGCAGCCTGATCTCGATCCCCGCGGGCGTCKAGCGGATGCCCGTCGGGACCTTCCTGCTGCTCACCGCCGCGGGCAGCGCGATCTGGAACTCGATCTTCGTCTGCGCCGGCTACCTGCTGGGCGAGAACTGGGACCTCGTCGACCAGTACGCCGGGATCTTCCAGTGGATCGTCGTCGCCGTCGTCGCCGGGCTGATCCTGTGGTTCGTGATCACGCGCACCCGGGCACGGGCGCGGCCGGCCACCGAGAGCAGCTGAGCGGACACTCAGGCGATCCTCAGGCGGGGTGAGCACGCTGGCCCCATGGGACAGCGCAGCGGGCGCGAGCCCGCACCGGCCGGCCGCGAGCGCGCCATCGGCTGGGCCGTCGCCTGCGCTGCCGGGCTCCTCGCGCTCGCCGTCCGCTGGCACCTCGTCGGCGGGTTCGCGGGGCTGCGCGGCTACCACGGCTACGACGACGGCGTGTACTACTCGTCGGCGGTCGCCTTCGTGCACGGCAGGATGCCCTACCGGGACTTCCTGCTGCTCCACCCGCCCGGGATCATGCTGGCGCTGACACCGTTCGCGGCCCTCGCGCGGTGGACCGGCGACTCCACGGCGCTCGCGGCCGCGCGGCTCGGCTTCATCGTCGTCGGGGCCCTGAACACCGTGCTCGTCGCACGTCTGGCGCGACGCTGGGGCATCGCCGCGGCGGTCGTCGCCGGCACCCTCTACGCCGTCTCCTCCGCGGCGGCCTACGCCGAGCGGCTCACGTTGCTCGAACCGGTGGGCACGCTCACCCTGCTGGCCGCCGTGTCCCTGCTGCTCCGAGCACGCACGTCGGACTCACCTCGCTGGTGGCTCTACGCGGGAGGAGCCGTGCTCGGGCTCGGCCCGGTCGTGAAGATCTGGAACGTCGTCCCGGCCCTCGTCGTCATCGCGTGGCAGGCCTACCCGCACCGGCTCCGGTCGGCGCTGCACGTCGCCGGCGCGGCGACGGCGTCCGCGCTCCTCGTGGTGCTGCCCTTCGGTCTGCGCGCACCGACCACCATGTTCCRTCTGGTCGTCCTCGACCAGCTGGGCCGAGCCCGCACGCCCGGCACGATCGCCACCCGGCTCGAGGGCATCATGGGCGTGGCGGCGACCCTGCCGACGGTCTCGGCGACGGCGCGCGGCGCGCTGATGGCGAGCGTCTGCGCGACGGTCGCCGCGGCCGCGGTCGTGGCCTGGCGGCGGGACCGCGGGCGGCTGTGGGTGGTCCTGCTCGCGGTGGAGACGGCCGTCATCCTCGCCTCGCCGTCGTACTACCAGCACTACGCGGAGTACTCGGCGGCGGCCGTGCCCCTCGTCCTGGCCGCGGCGGTGTCGCTGATCCCCGCCCGGCAGCGGGCGTGGAGCGCCGCGCTGGTGTGCCTCGCGCTCGGGTTCGTCACCGGCGCCGCCCGTGCGCCCACGCTGCCGGCCTTCCCCGTGGCGCAGGTGCGCGAGCTGCTCCCGGTCTCGGGCTGCATCGAGTCGGACTCCCCCGGCGCGTTGGCGGTCCTCGGCGTCCTGTCGAGGGACGAGTCGCGCGGCTGCGACACGCGCGTCGACGTCTCGGGGCAGACCTACGACATCGGGAACCGCGACCGTCGCGGCCGACCCGTGCCCCGGATCCGCAACGAGCGCTGGCAGCACGACGCCGCGGCGTACCTGACCTCGGGATCGGCGGCCGTCATCGCCCGGACCACCGGTGACGCCTTCGACGCCGCGACCCTCGAGCGCCTGCGCACGCGGTCGACGCTCGTGCAGGTGCACGGCGTGGAGGTGCTGCTCCCGAAGTTCGTTCCTGTGCCGCCGCCGCAGTGAGCTCAGCCGACGGCCGCCCTGGCAAGGAAGCGGTGGGTCCCGCCGTCGACGTGGCGCGTCGTGCCGTCGGGGAGGACGACGTCCGTCGGCACGCCGGCGGGAACCGTGAGGTCGAGGGTGAACCCGTCGGCGTCCGTGCGCCAGGCGACCGCGATGCGGCCCACCGGGGAGTCGTGGGCGGCGGTCACGTGGGAGATGCCGGGGCCGGGGACGGCCTGGATCAGGATGCGGCGGTAGCCCGGTTCGGCGGGCCGGATGCCGGCGACGACCTGGTAGACCCAGTCGACGACGGCCCCCAGGGCGTAGTGGTTGAAGCTCGTCATCTCGCCGGGGTTGATCGAGCCGTCGGGGAGCATGGAGTCCCAGCGCTCCCAGATCGTCGTCGCGCCCATCGTCACGGGGTACAGCCACGACGGGCACTCGCGCTCGAGCAGCAGCCGGTAGGCGGCCTCGACGTGCCCGGTCTCCGAGAGCGCCCACGTGACGAACGGCGTGCCGGCGAACCCGGTGGTGACGCGGTACCCGGCCGCGCGGACGATCTCCTCGAGCCGGTTGCCGGCGAGCTCGCGATCGGCGTCGTCGAGCAGGCCGAAGCAGATCGCGAGCGCGTAGACCGTGGCGCAGTCGGAGCGGATCCGTCCTCCGTCGACGTAGTGCTTCTGGAAGGCCGCACGGGTGCGTCGGGCGAGCTCCGACCACCGGTGCGCGTCGTCGGACCTGCCGAGCAACCCCGCCGCGTCCGACGCGAAGGATGCGCTGCGGTACAGGCAGGCCGTCGCGACGACTTCCGGGTCGGCCTTGGCGCGCGCGGGGTCGTCCGGCGGGGCGTCGGGATCGAGCCAGTCGCCGAACTGGAAGCCCCGGTCCCACAGGCCGGTCGGCGACAGCGCGCGCTCGACGGACTCCAGGTGCATGACCATCCCCGGGTAGTGCTCGGCCAGCCGCCCGAGGTCGCCGTAGGCGTTCCACAGGGCCTGCGGGACCCAGACCGCCGCGTCGCCCCAGACGGCCGTCGCGCCGGCGGCCGGGAACCCGACGCCGTCGGGGAACGTCGCGTACTTCAGCACGTCCGGGACGATGGTGGGGACGACGCCGTCGGCCCGGTGGCGGGTCTCCTCCGCCAGGTCGAGCAGCCACTTGTGCAAGACGTCGGCGACGTCGAGCTGGAAGCACGCCGACGCGGCGAACGCGGCGAGGTCGCCGGTCCAGCCGAGCCGTTCGTCCCGCTGCGGGCAGTCCGTCGGGACGTCCAGGAAGTTCCCCTTCTGCGACCGGACGGCGTTGCGCACGAGCTGGTCGACCAGCGGCTCGGAACAGGTGAACTCGCTGGTGGGCCGCAGGGCGGAATGGACGACGACGGCGACGACGGAGTCGTCGGTGAGCACGCCCGGCCACCCGGTGATCTCGGCGTACCGGAAGCCGTGGAACGTGAACGTCGGCTCGAACGCGTCGGTCCCGCCGGAGAGCACGAAGGTGTCGGTCGCCCGCGCGGCGCGCAGCGGTCGCGTGCCCAGCTCGCCGTCCTCGAGCACCTCGGCGTGCCGGACGACGATCTCCTGGCCCGCCGTGCCGCGGACCTCGAACCGCAGCCAGCCGACCACGTTCTCGCCGAAGTCGACGAGGGTTCGCCCCGACGGGGAGGTCCAGATGCGCTGCGGTCGCAGGACCTCGTGGCGCACGACCGGCGGCCCGACCTGCGCGACCAGCCGGCTCCGGTCGAAGGCGAGCTCGCGGACCGCGAGCCGGTCCCCGCCCGAGCGGAGGCGGGCATCGATCCGCTGGCCGTCGTACAGCGAGTTCTCGGTCGTGTCCGAGGTGAGCCCGACCCAGTCGGCCGACGTGCCGACGCGCTGCACGGTCCCGTCGCGGTAGGTGATCACCACCAGCGCGCAGAGCCCGACGTCCTCACCGTAGTTCGCGTGTGCGCCCTCGAAGCCGAGGTCGCCGCGGTACCACCCGTTGCCGACGCGCGCCTCGACCCGGAGCTCGTCGGCGCCCGCGGGCACGAGGTGCGTGATGTCGAGCTCCTGGTACTGCAGCCGCCACTCGTACGACGTCCACCCGGGGGTCAGCACGGAGCTGGACGCCGGGCGGCCGTCGACGCTCAGCTCGTAGACGCCGTGCGCCGTCGCGACCAGGCGGGCCGCGGCCACCGGGCCGGCGAGCCGGATCGTCGTGCCCAGCCTCATCACGGCGCCGCGCGGGGCGTCCGCCGTGATCAGGGCGGCGCCGTGCAGCGGGTCGGTGCTCGCTCCCGTCATCGGGCGGCGCCCTCCAGCAGGTCGCTCATCGCCTGGATCGTCGTCAGCGCCGCGGGCAGTCCGGGGACGTTGAGGTGCCCGTGCGGTGCGCCGACGACGACGTCCTCGACGACGGCGACGCCCTGCGCGCGCAGGTCGGTCACCAGCCGCTCCCCCGACGGCAGCAGGTCGTCGTACTCGCAGAGGGACACGAGGGTCGGCGGCAGGCCCCCGAGGCGACCCAGCCCCGGGAAGGCGTACGGGACGGTCGGCGGGTTCGGGCCGAGGTAGTTGGCGTTGAGGAACCTCGTCGACTCCGCGGTGAACCGCAGGACGGGCGGCAGGCCCGCCATCCGCTCCACCTGCTCCGGCGATCCGGTCGGGACCGGGTCGTGGGCCACCGGGTACGCGAGCAGCACGGCGCTCGCCGTCGGACCGTCCTCGTCGCGGAGCCGTTGGGCCACCCCCAGCGCCAGGTTCGCGCCCGCGCTGGCGCCGCCGATCGCCCACGGCGCACCGTCGGGGAGGAGGGCGCCGCTCGCCGCCCACACGAACGCGGCGTGCACGTCGTCGTGCGGCACGGGGAAGTGGACGCCGCCGTGGCAGAGGCGGTAGTCGACGGAGACCACCGTCGCACCCGTCCGGGAGGCCAGCTCGCGCGCGACGACGTCGGCCTCCGGCATGTCCAGGTGCCCCGAGACGAACGCACCGCCGTGCATCCAGACGAGGCCGCGGGGCTCGGCGGGCCGGCCGACGGGCCGGTAGACGCGCACGGGCACCGGACCGTGCGGACCGGGCGCCTCGCGGTCCTCGACGGCGGCCTCCGGCGCGCGGTAGCCGCCGACCGCCGCGAAGAACCTGTCGAAGGTGGCGATGTCCTCCGGCGTCGGCGGCGCGGCGCCCAGGTCGGGCACCCCGTCGAGGAGAGGGAGCCGGTCGGCGAGCTCGGTGACCAGCGCCATCAGACCTCCAGGGCGTTCGCGCGTGCGATCGTCGAGTAGACGCCGGCGCTGGGCTTCGGGGTGCGGACGAACGTCTCGCGGTCGACGGAGTGCAGGCCCAGCTGCTGGCCGTAGCCGAAGATCCACTCGAAGTTGTCCATGAGCGTCCAGTGCGTGTAGCCCAGGACGGGGACGCCGTCGTCGATGGCGTCGAGCAGCCCGGCGAGCGACGGGGCGACGAACGCCGCGCGGTAGGCGTCGTCGCGGGTGGACATGCCGTGCTCGGTGACCAGCACCGGCACGCCCGCGACCTCGTGGGCGTACCGGACGGCGCCGGCCAGGGACAGCGGCTCGACGGCGGAGCCCATGTCGTTGGTGGGCGTGCCCTCGGGGACGGGCGCGGCTCCCGTGCCGTCGTACGCGACGCGCTCGTAGTTCTGCACGCCGACGAAGTCGTCCTCGCGCGCGAGCTCGAGCCACCGCGTGTACACCTCGGCCCGCTTGCGATCGCGGACCGACGCGTCGTCGCCGACGACGATGTCGTCGACGATCGCGAGGCTCAACCCCACCGGCAGGTCCGCGCGGGCGGTCTTGATGGCATCCCGGGCCGCCCGGTGGCCGGCGGTCATGGCGTCGGCCATCGCGTCCATCTCCTCGGCGAGCATGACGTTGCCCAACCGGTAGCGCGGAACACCCGCGGCCGCGCTCGCGGCCTCGAGCGTGGCGCGCTCCTTCTGGCGGATGCTCTCCGGGAACCCGATCCACGTGAGCAGGCGGGCGAGGTTCGGCTCGTTCATGGTCACCGCGTACGCGATGCGGTCGCCAAACGCCTCCATCACGCGCGAGCAGTACCGCGCGAACACGGCAGGCGCCTCCGGGTCGAGCCACCCTCCGCGCGCGGCGAACCAGTGGGGCGACGTGAAGTGGTTGAACGTCACCACCGGCTCGAGGCCGAGCTCGAGGCAGCGGTCGACGATGTCCTCGTAGTGCGCCAGCGCTTTCTCGTCGAACTCGCCCTCGACAGGCTCGACGCGCGCCCACTCGACGGAGAACCGGTAGGCGTTGAGGCCCATCGCGGCGACGAGGTCGAGGTCCTCGCGCCACAGCTCGTAGGCGTTGCACGCCTTGCCCGACGGCTCGCGGAAGACCGTGGGGCTCACGTTCTCGGCGAACCACGTGTCGCTGGTCGTGTTGTCGCCCTCGTTCTGGTGGCCGGCCGTGGCCACCGCCCAGACGAAGCCGGCCGGGAACTCGCGCGTGGTCATGGGGTTCTCCTCGTGTCGGACGGGTGGGGATCGAGTCGCTCGGGCGCGGGGCGCCGGAGCAGGTGCAGGAGCAGGGGGCCGGCCAGCGCGCTGACGGCGACGACGGCGACCAGCGACCACGGCGAGCCGCCCACGCCGGCCAACGGGGCGGCGACGGCGCCGACGGTGAACTGGCAGATGCCGAGGACGCCCGACGCGGAGCCGGCGCGGCCGGTGGCCGCCGCCATGCCGAGCGTCGTGGCGCCCGGGATCACCAGACCGAGGCTGGCGACGGCGAGGAACAGGCCGATCATGACGAGCGGCAGGCTGTGCAGGCCGACGCCCACGCCGAGCACGACCGCGCCCGCGCCGGAGGTGAGGTGCCCGCTAGCGAGCAGGCGGGCGGAGCCCGACCGGCCGACCAGGTGCCGGCTGAGGTTGGACGCGACGAAGATGCCGACGGCGTTCAGGGCGAACACCAGGCTGTACTGCTGCGGGGACAGCCCGAACGAGTCCTGCAGCACGAACGACGACGCGCCGATGTAGCCGAACAGGATCCCGCCGAACGCCGCGGTCGCCGCGAGGTAGGCGAGGAACGTGCGGATCCGCAGCACGGACCCGAGCCCGGCGACGACGGCACCGAGGTGCGGCGGGATCCGGCGCTCGCGGGGCAGCGTCTCCGGCAGGGCGCGCCAGCTGACCGCCGTGAGGACGGTGGCCGCGACGGCCAGCACGACGAACATGCCCCGCCAGGTCATCACGTGCGCGAGGAGACCGCCCGCGACCGGCGCGACCACCGGCGCGATCGCCGTGACCGCGCTCAGCGTGGCGAAGGCCCTGGCAGCGGCGGCCCCGGGGTACGCGTCCGCGACGACTGCGCGCGTGACCACGAGGCAGGCGGCCGTCGCCAGGCCCGCGACCACCCGCAGCCCGAGCAGCACGCCGATCGACGGCGCGAGCGCGCTGAGCAGGTGCGCGACGGCGTACCCCACGCCGCCGAGCAGCAGCGGGACCCGGCGGCCGACCGCGTCGCTCAGGGGGCCGATGACGACCTGCCCGACGGCGATCCCGACCAGGACGGCCGAGACCGTCGCCGCGGCGGCCGCGCTGGTGGTGCCCAGGTCCGTCCCCAGCTGCGGCAGGACGGGCAGGTACACGTCGGTGGTGAAGACGACCAGCGACGTGAACGCTGCCAGCAGCGGGACCAGGTGTTTCGGCACGGCCACCGTCTCGGACGTCACTCGGTCCCGCCCGACCGGTCGAGCAGCTCGACCAGGTTCCCCTCGKGGTCGGCGACGAACGCCATGCGGACCCCGGGCTCCGGCGACGGCTGCGGGGCCATCACCGGGCGACCCCCGAGGGCCACCAGCCGGTCGAACGTGACGTCGAGCCCGACGACGTCGAACGCGACGTGACCGAAGCCCTCGGTCAGCGCCGCCTCGCCCGGGTCGGCGGCGCGCAGCCCGGGACGCGACCCCGCGCGGTGCAGCAGCTCGAGGCGGTCGCCGTGCTCGGGGTGGACGAGCATGACGATGTCGAGGTCGACCGTGTCCACGCGTGCCGCGACCTCCGTGTCGTAGCCGAAGGCCGCGCAGTACCAGGCTTGCGCCGCGGGCAGGTCCGCGACATTGAGTCCGACGTGGTCGAGGCGCTCAGGCACGGACGTTCAGCCCCGCGTGGTCGGCCGTGAGGTAGGACGCGATGCGCCCGGTCGGGTCGCGCTCGGCGCGGACGGCCTCGAGCCGCGCGAGGTTCTCGGGCGCGAGGAACCGGTCCTGCCGCCGCGTGAAGTCGGTGTCGCCGAGGTACACGCCGACGCCGCCCTGACTGGCGATCGCGGCCGTCTGCTCGTGCACCCGCGTGCGGTACAGCTCGTCGTCGGCCTCGTCCGTGTAGATCAGATAGGTCGCCACGTACACCTGGCCCTCGACGGAGAACGCCATGTCCGGCAGTGCGCGCGTCGGGGCCCAGCCGTACCAGATCGAGAACGAGTGCTCCGTGTCGAGCCCGCGCCAGATGTCCTGCAGCAGCGGGGCGAGCACATCGGCGGGCGCGTCGGTCCAGGCGCAGTCGACCGCGTACCGGTGGCCCTCCGGGTTCTGGCCCGTCTGCCCGATGCTCTCGTCGGCGACCGAGGTGGGTCCGGTGACGTGGCCGAGCTCGCGGCCGAGCACCGGGCAGTCCCCCAGCGCCGACAGCAGCGCGAGCGCCTCGTCGTCGGAGTCCGCCATGCAGGTCGTGTGCAGGAGCAGCAGCGTCCCGCCGGGGTGCGTCACGCCGTCGTACAGCGGCACGTCGGGCAGCCGGGTCGCCGCCATCACCGGTTCGACGCGCCGGTCGAGGCCCGGCAGGACGGCGTGCAGCCAGTGCACCACCGCCTCCGCGTCGTCGAGCCGGAAGGTCCAGGTGTCCTGCCACATCACCGGAGGCTCGGGGTAGGTCTGCAGGTGGAAGCGGGTGACGATGCCGGGGAAGCCCGGCCCGGCGCCGCGCGCGGCCCAGTACAGGTCGGTGTTCTGGTCGGCGTCGGCGCGGACCAGCGACCCGTCGGCGATGACGACCTCGACGGCGACGATGCCTTCGCACGCCCAGCCGCGGGCCCGACCGTTCCAGCCCTGGCCGCCCTGGAGCAGGAAGCCGCCGATGCCCACGGTCGCGCAGTGGCCCACCGGGAACGCGCGCCCACGCTCGGCGAGGAACGGCGCCAGCTCGAGCGCCCCGGTGGTCGCCGGGCCGGCCGCGACGACACCCGTCGCCTCGTCGTACTCGATGGACCGCAGCGCGCCGAGGTCGAGCAGCAGGACGTCGTCGCGCACGCTCCACGCGGCCCACGAGTGGCCGCCCGAGCGGATGCTGATCCCCCAGCCGCGTTCGATCGCGAGCCGCACGCCGGCCACCACGTCGTCCTCGTCGGCCGCCTCGAGGACCGCCGCCGGGTACCGGTCGGGCCGCCGCGCGTTGAACACCCGACCGACGCGCGCCTCCTCGTACCCCTCCTGACCCCGCAGGAGGAGCCGGCCCCTCATCCGACGACCGCCGCACCGCCGTCGACCGGGATGTTCGCCCCGGACACGTGCGACGACTCGTCGCTGGCGAGGAAGAGCACCGCGTTCGCGACGTCCTCGGGCTGCCCCCACTTGCGCAGCGGCACGCGGGACAGGATCTGCTCCGCCGGGCCGTCCGGGTCCCGCAGCATCGCGTCGGTCTGCGGCGTCTGCGTCATGGCGGGGCTGACGGCATTCACGCGGATGCCGTGCGGGCCGCCCTCGACCACGAGCTGGGAGGTCAGGGCCAGCACCCCTCCCTTGGCGGCGCCGTGCGCGTTCTGCGGCTCGAACCACGCGCCGCGCGACCCGCTGATCGAGCCGATGTTGACGATCGAGCCGCCGCCGCGGGCGACGAGGTGCGGCCACGCCGCCCGGGTCACCAGGAAGACGATGTCGAGCTCATTGCGCATGGTGAACGACCAGTCGGCGTAGGACAGCTGGTCGATCGCGCCGAACCGGATCGCCGACGCGTTGTTCACCAGCACGTCGATGCCCCCGGCCAGCGCGACGGCTGCCTCGATCCACGCCTGCGCGCCGTCCTCGGTGGCCAGGTCGACGGGCGCGACCGCGTCCATCCGCCCGCCGGCCGCCCGGACGAGGTCCACGGTCTCCTGCGACGGCCCCGGGTGCAGGTCGCAGCCGACCACGTGGGCACCCTCCCGGGCGCACAGCAGCGCCGTGGCGCGGCCGATCCCGCCGCCCGTGCCGGTGACGAGGACCGACCGGCCGGCGAGCCGCCCGGTCACCCCGCCTGCCGATCCCCGGTCGCCTCGGCCAGCGCGCCGCCGCCGAAGTTCTTGTCGTGGTCCACGGTCATGCGCAGGATCGGGTACGCCGTCGCGCGCATCGTCGCCTCGTAGTCGCCGACCGCCTCGGTCAGCGACGCCTCGCCGCGTGCGACGCGGTCGAGCTGCTCGACGAGGACCGCGGCGTCGTTCAGCGCGAGGTTCGCCCCCATGCCGAGCGTCGGGAGCATGCCGTGCGCCGCGTCGCCGATGATCGTCACCCGCGACGGCTCCCAGCTCTCCGCCGGCTCGAGGAACCCGAACGGGATCGCGAACATCGACCCCGGGTCCATCCCCGCAACCAGCGCCGCGGCCGCGGGGTGCCAGCCGTCGATCGCGGCCAGCATGGAGTCGCGCAGGTCGAGCGCCGTCTGCTCGGTCCACTCGCCGGCAGGCGGGACGTCCGTGCCCGGGGTGAGGCTGCAGCTCACCATGGCGTAGGAGGGCACCGGGTCGAGCGTGATGTCCGGGGCGAGCTCGGCGGCCGCCTCGTCGGCTGCGCGCCGGGGCCGGAAGTTGGCGACGAGCAGGCGGGAGCCCTTGCGGTCCACGGCGATGAGGACGCCCTGGTCGAGGATGGTCGGCAGGGCCGCGTCGAGCTCCGGGGTGAGGAGCGTCCGGCCGTAGACCCCGATGCCCCGGATGCCCGTCGGGATGACCGGGACCTCGGGCAGGAGCTGGCGGCGGACCGCGGAGCGGATGCCGTCGGCGCCGATGAGGACGTCGCCGCGCGCGGTGCTGCCGTCGGCGAGCGTCACCGTGACGCCGTCGGCGTCCTCGACGTAGGACACCACGGGGGAACCCGTGCGCATCGAGTCGCCGAGGCGGCCCGACAGGATCTGCCGGAGCGTCCGACGGTGCACCCCGGTGTGCGGGACAGGACCGTCGTTCGGGGGGCCCATGTGCGGCTGGGAGCTCAGCTCGTTCAGCTGGTTGTCGAGCACGATCGACTCGGGCCGGTCGTAGCTGCGGCGCGAGGTCTGCTGGTAGAGCGCGAACAGGTCGTCGGGCAGGCACCGGCGCAGCGCCTCGCCGCCGATCGCGTTGAAGTGCAGGTAGTAGCCCTGCTTACGGTCGAGGTCGGCATCCCGCTCGAACACCTCGACGGTGTGGCCGGACTTGAGCAGACCCTGAGCGGTGGCGAGGCCCGCGAGGCCTCCACCGGCGATCAGGACGTGCAACGGTCGGGGATCGGTCACGGCGGCACTCCCTTGTGCAAGCGAAACTTTCGTCCTGTGAAAGCGACTTTCGCGTCAAGGATATAGCGCCGACCGCCAGGAATCCAGCACCGTCACCCCTGGATCGGGCGACGGGTGTCGCGGCCGTCCCAGCCGTCGGCCAGGGCCGTCAGGCGAGCATGCATGCCGAGGATCGGCGGGCCGGCGCGGTGCACCTCGATCGGGTGCGGGAAGAGCGGTCCCCCGTCATGCCATGCGACGGCGACCGCCCCGGAGCTCGCCGTGTGGATCAGCCGGCAGCCCTCGTTCTCCAGCCGTGCCGACTCCACCTCGAGGTCGTCGACCACCCAGCTGACGTGCCCGAGCCCCGGCGACCCGAGCCCGTAGGCGGTCGCCAGCCACGGGTCGACCGAGTGCACCACGGCGAGCTCCAGGACGACGGAGCCCCACGAGGCGAACGCCGCGGAGTGGTCGAAGTACGCGGGATCGTCCACCGCCGTGCCGTCTGCCAGGGTGAACGCCTCGAACCGGACGTGCTCGTGCACCAAGAAGGGTCCGACGCCGAGGGTCCGGATCGCGCGGTCGATGCCCTCGTCGAGGTCGTCGACCCAGTAGCCGAGATGATGCAGCGGACGCACGGTCTCTCCCGTTCTGTGGAAGTGATGTTCTGACAGTGAGAGTATTGGCTCATGCAGCTCACTCACCTCGGCCACGCCTGCCTCCTCGTCGAGACCGACGGAGCGCGGCTCCTGATCGACCCGGGCACGATGTCGACCTTCGAGGACCTGCGCGACCTGGATGCCGTGCTGGTCACGCACCAGCACCCGGACCACGTCGACACCGCCCGACTGGGCGCGCTGCTCGCGGCTAACCCGGGCGCCACGCTCGCCGTCGACGCCGACACGGAGGGCGCCGTGTCCGAGCTCGGGGCGACGGTCGTCGTCGCCCGGCCCGGCGACCGCCTGACGTTCGGCGGCTCCACGGTCGACGTGCTGGGCGACCTGCACGCGCCCGTGTACGCGGACGTGCCCGGCTGCACCAACGCGGCGTACCTCGTCGACGACGGCGCCCTCCTGCACCCCGGCGACTCGTTCACGCTGCCGGGCCGCGCCGTCGACGTGCTCGCCGTCGCGATCGACGGGCCGTGGCTCAAGCTCGCCGAGGCCGTCGAGTACGTCCGCGCGGTCGGCCCGCGGGTGGCCGTGCCGATCCACGAGGGCGAGACGACCGACCCTGGCAAGTACGCCGGCATGCTCGCCGCGTTCAGCCCCGAGGGCGTCGTGCGCCGGCTCGTCACGGGCGAGGCCACGACCCTGTGACCCGCCGGTGGTGCGTGCCGGGGCCGACCTGCTCGGCCGTCCCGTCGGGCAGCACCACCTCGGCAACCGTCCCCGGCGGCACCTGCACGTCGAGCGCGAAGGCCCCGCCGTCGTCGACCCGCCAGGCCACCTCGATCGGGCCGAACGGGCTGTCGTGCCGCAGCGTCGCCCACGTCAGCCCGCCGCCCGGCGCCGGCCGGACCCGGAACGTGCGGTAGCCGGGCGCGGTCGGTTGCAGGCCGGCCACGTGGCGGTGCAGGAACGACGCCACCGCGCCCTTGCTGTAGTGGTTGAGCGACGCGTGGGCGTCACCGCGCGCATCGACGCCGTCCCACCGCTCCCAGACGGTCGTCGCGCCGCGGTCGATCATCGTCAGCCAGGACGGCTCGGTGTCCTGGAGCAGCAGCTGGTACGCGGTGTCGGCGTGCCCCGACTCGGCGAGGGTCGGCAGCAGCAGGCCGGTCGACAGGAAGCCGGTGGCCAGGTGACCGCCCGCCTCCGCGACGAGCCGCACGAGCCGGTCGGCCACGACGGGGCGCAGGCGTTCCGGCACCAGGTCGAACGCGAGCGCGCGGACGTGCGACGCCTGGGTCTGCACCCGCAGCGTCCCGTCACGCTCGAGGAACTCGGCCTGCCAGGCCTCGCGTGCGCCGTCGGCGACCACCCGGTACCGGGTGACGTCCTCGCCGAGCAGCTCCCCGACACGCACCATCGTCGCGGCGGAGCGGTGCAGGTACGCCGTTGCCACCTCGGACTTGTCGGCGCCGACGAACGCCCGGAAGTCGCCGACCTCGACGCCCGGCTCGAGCCACTCGCCCCAGTGGAACCCCGTGTCCCAGAGGAACTCCTCGTGCGCAGCGGCGACAGGTCGTCGGGCGGCGCGGTCCGGGTGCCACCCACCCGCCGCGCCCCGGATCGCGAAGTCCAGCCAGCGCGCGGCCGTGGTCCACGACTCGCGGAGCAGCGAGGCGTCGCCGTAGGCCTGGTAGAGGTCCCACGGCGTCGCGACGACGACGTCGCCCCAGCCGGTCGAGCCGTTGAGGAACCCGATCGGTCCGTCGAAGCCCTCGGCCGGCGGGCACGGCGACATGTTCGCCACGCACCCGTCGGCGCGCTGGTCGAGCGCCACGTCCCGTAGCCACTTCCGGCTGAAGCCGAGCACGTCGTAGAGGGCGGCGGCGGTCGGTGCGAAGACCTGCCAGTCCCCCGTCCACCCCGCGCGCTCGCGCTGCGGGCAGTCGGTCGGGATGTCGCACACGTTCCCGCGCAGCGACCAGACGACCGCGTCGTGCAGGCGTTGCACCCGCTCGTCGCTGCACGCGAACCAGCCCGTGCGGCGCAGGTCGGAGTGCACGACCACGCCGGTCACGTCGTCGGGGCCGAGCGGTCCGGGGTGGCCCTCGACGCGGACGTACCGGAACCCGTGGGTGGTGAAGCGCGGCTCGAACGCGTCGCCGGGCGTCCCGGCCGACGTCACGACGTCCACCTGCCCGAGCGGCAGCGGCTCCGGGACGACCGGCAGCTCGACGTCGAGGTGCGCGGTGGTCAGGTCGCCGTCCGCGTCGAGGTGCTCGCCGTGCCGCAGGACCAGCGTGGTGCCGGCGGGCCCGAGGTCGGTGACCCGGGTCCAGCCGTTGATGTTCTGCCCGAGGTCGACGATCGACGCGCCGTCCTGCAGTCGGGTCACGGACACCGGCCGGATCTCCTCGACGCGGCGGACCGGCGGGGCGACCATGCCCACGATCGCGACGTCGACGTCCCGGACCGCCGCGAAGGCCCAGCCCGGCAGCGCCTCGTCGGCGCGGTGGACCGCGGGGTCCAGCAGCCGCCGGTCCTCCTGCTGGCCGCCGATCAGGTCGGCGGCGAGCACGTGGGAGGCGGCAGTCCGCCAGCGCTCCCCCGTCGCCAGCGCGACGGTCCATCCCTCGCCCCCGCGCACCTCGAGCTGCAGGCGCAGCGCGGGGTCGGTGCCGAACTGGTCCGCGGCGCGGGGCATCCCGACCTGACCGCGGTACCAGCCGTCGGCGAGCAGCACCGCCACGACGTTCGGCCCCGGGCGCAGCAGCGCGGTCACGTCGAACGACTGGCGCTGCACACGCAGCGCGTACTGCGTGTACCCGGGGGCCAGCTCGACGTCCCCGACGCGGGTGCCGTTGACGAACACCTCGTAGACGCCGAGCGCAGTGACGTGCAGGCGCGCGTCGAGCGAGGCGGGCACGTCGGCGACGGCGCGGAACCACCGGGCCGGTCGGTGCCCCTTCGCTGGTCGCTCCGCCTCGGTCGCGCCGATCCAGTCGGCCGACCAGTCGGCCTCGTCGAGCAGGCCGCTCTCCAGCAGCACGGGCTCGCTCCAGCCGCTCTCGCCGAGGTCCGTCCACACCGCGACCCGCGCCCGACAGCTGCGGCGCGAGCCCGTGACGGGGACCTGGACGAACGACTGCCGCTCGCCCTCGACGCGGCCCGAGTCGTAGCCGTCGTCCGTGACGATGCGGTACGCCGACTGCCGTGCCGAGCCCTCGGGCAGCCACCACGACAGCGCGGGCCGGTCGCCGCGCCCGAACGCGTCGCCGCCGACGAGGTCGACGCGGACCGCTCGCGGTGCCGCGGGCACGTCAGACGAACATCGAGGCGCGAGCCCCGGTGATCCACCCGACGAGCTGGTCGTTGTCCGTCTCGGCCGTCGGCAGGTCCGCCACCTTGCGCCCGCGGTTGAGCACCGCGATCCGGTCGCAGACCGACGTCGCGAGCGGCAGGTTGTGCGTGACCAGGACGATCGCGATCCCCTGCTTGGCCATGCGCCGGATGAGCGCCTCGACCACCTGCGTCTGCTCGTAGCCGAGGGCGGCCGTCGGCTCGTCGAGCAGCAGGATGCCGTTCTGCTCGCCGGACACGCGCGTGGCGCTGCGGGCGAGGGCGACGACCTGGCGCTGACCGCCGGAAAGCATCTCGACCGGTCGCGTCATCGCGGCCGTCCGCACGCCCAGGCGGTCGAGCTCGGCCTCCGACCGACGCCGCTGCGCCTTGTGGTCCACGAAGCCGATCTTGCCGAGCAGACCCTTGCGCAGGATCTCGCGGCCGATGTTGAGGTTGGTCGCGATGTCCAGCGGTTCCACCAGGGCGAGGTCCTGGTAGACCATCTGGATCCCGGCCTGCGTCGCGTCGCTCGGGGCATGGAACTCGACCTCCGCGCCGTGCACCCGGAGCGTGCCGCCCGAGGGCCGGTGCGCACCCGACATCACCTTGAGCAGCGACGACTTGCCGGCTCCGTTGTCGCCGAGCAGGCCGACGACCTCACCCTGTCCGACGCGGAAGTCGATCGAGTCGAGGGCCCGGACGTAGCCGTAGTGCATGTCGACGCCCTCGAGCTCGAGGGCGGGGGTCTGGTCCGACCGGTTGTTCATCGCAGTCACCGAGTTCCCGTGTGGACGGATGCCTGCGCCGTGGCCATGAGTCGGCGCGAGACCGTCATGGAGATCCAGCGCTCAAGGCCGAGCGAGCCGAGCAGCAGCAGGCCGGTGACCCCCGTCGCCCAGTACGGCTGGACGCCCTTGATGGTCAGGCCGTTGGAGATCGTCGCGAGCACCAGGGCGCCGACGAGGACGCGGGGCAGGCTGCCCCGGCCGCCGACGAGCGAGACGCCGGCCAGGGCGACGGCGGTCAGCGCCGTGAAGATGATGCCGGGGCTGGCCGACGGGTTGGCCTCGGTGACCGTGGCCGCGGTGACGAGGCCGCCGAGCGCGGCGCACCCGCTGCTGATCATGAAAGCCAGGACGCGGTACCGGTTGCTGTGGATGCCCGACCGGCGCACGGCCTCGGCGCTGCCACCGACCGCCATGAGGCGGATGCCGTCCCGGGTCCGGGTCAGGAAGACGGTGCCGACGAGGAAGAGCACGGCGACGATCCAGACCGGCGCGGGCACGCCCAGGTAGCGCTGAGTGCCCATGAAGTCGAGGGCGTTCAGGCCAGGGATCGTGTAGCCACCGGCGATGATCGCGGCCGCGGCCGACGTCAACGAGAGCGTCGCGATGGTGACGATGATCGGGTTGAATCCGCGCAGCGAGACGAGCCCGTTGGCCAGGCCCACCAGCGGCCCGACCACCAGACCGGCCACGAGCGCGAGCCACACCGGCGCCCCGTTGACCAGCAGCCAGCCGGTCAGGCAGCTCGCCAGCGCGGCGACCCCGGGGATCGACAGGTCGAGCGCCCCGCAGATGATCCCGACGGCGACGCCCGCCGCGAAGATCGCGCTGATCGCGGCCGCGTTGGCGACGAGGATCGCGTTGTTCCAGCTGGCGAAGTAGGGGCTGCACCAGATGCTGAACGCCACGATCAGCAGGCCCCAGAGCACGAAGATGCCCCGGTCGCGCAGGAAGATCAGGCCGCGCACGCCGGCGCTGTCGCGCACCGGCGCCGGTCCGGCGAGCGGTGGGGTGGTTTCTGTCACGGGCTCGGTGGCCCCCGAGGTCTCGGGGGCCACCTGACCGTGCGCCTCTGCAGGCAGGCTCATCGTCACGCTTCTCTCCTCGACGTCCGGTCAGCTGCCGGCCGTGATGACCTTCTGCGGCACCGTGAGCAGGGGGCCCTCGGCCGTCGGGTCTGCCTGCATCGCGACGAGGGTGTCGAACGACTGCGTCATGTCGTCACCGAACTGCAGCGCGACGGACGCGAAGATGGTGCCGTCCTTGACCAGGGCGAGGACCTCGTCGTTGCCGCCGAACTCGGCGATGCACGGCAGCTCCTTGCCGGCCGCCTTGAACGCGCCGATCGCACCGAGCGCTCCCTCGTCGTTGGCCGACGCGACGGCATTGACGTCCGGGTTGCCCTGCAGGATGTTGCCGACGTCGGTCTGCGAGGCCGCACGGTCGGAGATCGTCCAGTTCTGCACGATCTTCGCGTCGGGCGCGGCCTTCTTCAGGGCCGCGACGAAGGAGTCGTCAGACTCCTTCTTGCCCGCGGTGCCGGCGGCCGACTCGCCGTAGATGACGTTGGCCGTGCCGCCCATCTTCTCGTTGATGCACTTACCCAGCTGCTCGCCGAGCGCGGTACCGCCGGCGGCGTAGTCGATGGTGTCGAACGAGATGCCGGGCTGCGCGCCGTCGAACCCGTAGTCGGCGGGCACGCCGTTGATGAGCACCGGGATGCCCTTGTCCTGCGCCTTGCGCAGGACGTCGCTCATCGACGGCGGGGCGATCGCGATGATCCACGCCGCGCCGGCGCGCCCGGAGTCGAGCACCTCGGTGACCTGCTGGACCTGCTTGGTCGGGTCGAGGCTCGGGTCCTGGACGATGACCTCCCAGCCCTGCGACCCGCCGTAGCCCTGGACTCCCTCGGAGAGGCCCTTCATGGCTGGGACCTGCAGGCCGATGGGCGAGAACACCAGAGTCTTGGCGAGGCTGGAACCGGACGTCGCCGTGTCGGAGGTGCCGGCGGTGGCGGTGTCGTCGCTGCCGGAGCCGCTGCACGCCGCAAGCAGCGTGACGGCGACGCCGAGCGCGAGGCCGGACATCGTGCGGGTGTAGTGCCGACGGGACAAGCTCACGGGGATCTCCTTTGATGTCCGCGGTGTTGAATCGCTCTCACATCGTGAAAGTGACTTTCCAACTAGCAACAACGGTAGAGCGGTGATCGCGCGTTGTCTACGTCCCGCGCGGTCGTGACTGAACTGTGACCGCGCTCAGGCGCCCGGACGGGTGACGGGGAACCCCGCGTAGGCCCGCGCGCGCTCGTCGATCAGGTCCCGCTGGGCCGCGTGCCGCTGGGCGGTCTCGACGATCTCGACGTAGTGCGCGCGCTTCTCCTCCAGGGAGATCACGGACGTGGTGAGGTCGGTCCACTCGACGGCGAAGTCCTCCCCGAGCCGACCCCGGGCCCCGCACGTCGCGCACTCGACGTCCCGGCCGGCGAGCACCACGACGTCGAGCCGGCACATCGGACAGGCGCCGGGCGTGCCGAGGTACTCCGCCTCCGGCCACGGACGGCCCAGCTGGCTCGCCACGTGACGGCCCAGGTCGGCGGCCCGACGAACGGCGTCGTCGTCGAGGAGGACGGACTGTGGCGTGCCGGCGCCGTCGACCACCATCTGGTCGACGACCTTGATGTGCATCGAGAACGCGAGCGTGTGCATGACCGGCAGCGCGAGGGCTTTCCACTGCGTGGTCAACGAGCCGCCGCAGGCGATGAACCCCGCGACCCGGGGCTTGAGCACGCGCTCGTCGACGCGGAACGGCACCACAGGCTCGGCGCCGGAACGGCGCGCCTCGAGCAGCCCCTCGATGATCGCCGCGTCGGCGTTGGGGCCCAGGAGCAGGTCGGCGAGCACCTTGAGCCGGCCCGGCACCGTGCGGCTGATGATCGGCGCGCTGATCACCCACGCGTCGCACGCGACCAGCCGCTCCCAGAACCAGTCCGAGTCCTCGGGCAGCAGCAGCTCGTCGAGCCGGACGAGCTCGACGGACGCCCCGTCGGACTGCGCGGCGCGCAGCGCCTCGATGAGCAGGATCTCGGCGCTGCCCCCCGGCACGCCGCTGGACAGGCCGAGCACTCGACCAGGCATGGCGGTGGTCCTTCCCGGGATCAGTGCGGCGACTGCGCCGTCCACGAGCCCTCGAGCCCGTGGACCAGCGCGACCATGGCGTCGTGCAGGGGCGTCGCGACGCCGACCCGCGCGCCCTCGAGCGCGATGCCGCCGTTGAGAACGTCGACCTCGGTCGCCCGGTGCGCCAGCACGTCCTGCAGCATCGACGGCTTGTGCCAGAACGCCTCGTCGATCGCCTCGACCACCGACTCGGCCGGCTCGCGCAGCAGCACGATGCCGGCCGCCCTGCAGACGTCGAGGGCCTCGGCGATGAGCGCGTCGACCTGCGCCCGCAGCCCCGGGTCGGTGCACACCTGACCGACCGTCAGACCGGTCAGCGCCGCGAGCGGGCTGGTCGCCGCGTTGAACACGACCTTGGTCCACTGCGGTCCTCGGGCGTCGGCCATCGCGTGCGTGCGCAGCCCGCCCTCGGTGAGCAGCGCCGCCAGCTGCGCGACCTCGTCGGCCCTCGCCGGGCTCGGCTCGAACGGCCCGAACCACGAGTCGCCGGGGGCGTCGTACCGCACGGTCCCGGGTTCGGTCACAGCGCCCGCCGTGATGATGCTGCCGCGGATCACGCGCGGGACGAGCTCCGCCACGACCTCCTCGTTCCCGATCCCGTTCTGGACGCTGACCACCGCGGCATCCCGCAGCGCGTGCCGCGCGGCCTCGACGGCGGGGCGGGTGTGCAACGCCTTGGTGGAGACGATCCCGAACGCGCAGTCGGGCAGCTGCGCCGCGTCGCCCACCGCGCGCACCGGCGCGACGAAGTCGGCGTTGCCGGTGACCCGCAGCCCGTCGCGCTCGATGGCCGCGACGTGCTCGGCCCAGGGGTCGACCGCCCAGACCTCGACGTCCGGGACCCGGGCGAGGTGGGCCGCGTAGAGGCTGCCGATGGCACCGCAGCCGAGGACAGCGACGCGCACGGTCACGAGGCCGCCACCTCGGTGGCGATCTCGGCGCACGTCACCGGGTCCGCGCCGCCCACGCCGAGCGCGCCGACGACGCGGCCGGCCACGACGAGCGGCACTCCCCCGGGCGCGGCGAGGAACGGCGAGGGCGACAGCGCGCCCAGCGCGTTCGCGGCCGCTCCGAAGTCCGTCGCGAGCTGGCCGCTGGGGCGCCCGAAGCGCGCGGCCGCCGACGCCGTGGCGAGCGCGACGTCGACCCCGCCGGCCACGGCGTCGTCCATCCGGTCCTGCTGCACGGGGTCCCCGCCGCGGTCGACCACGGCGACCGAGATGAGCACATCCCGCGCGCGGGCGCGGTCCATCACGGCGTCACAGAACGCGACGGCCCAGGTCAGCTCGTCCTGCGTGCTCGCGCGCGGCGCGTCCTTCATCCCGAGGCTCGCCTCGGGCAGCACGACGAGGTCGCCGAACCGGGCCTCCCAGCGCGCCTTGTCGTCCCCGTGCTGGCCGACGTAGCCGCCGCCCAGCGCGTACGCGATGAGCAGGTCCTCGGGGTTGGCGGGCTCCCCGTCCGCGCTGACCACCTCGGGCGCGACGCCGGTCGGCAGGAACGGGCTGACCGTCGCGCCGGACGCCGCGACCCCGCCGACGACGACACCGTCGCGGAGCACGGGCATGCCGCCGGCGCCCGGGAACACCGCCTCGGGGGACGCGGCGACGAAACCGGTCGAGATCGGCGCGGGCAGGTGCGTCATGCGCTGGAGGTGCTCGGCGCTCGGGATCTGCTGGGTGGCCGAGATCCACGCCTTCGACCGCGCCCGCGCCATACCGCCCGGACCGCCGTGGTCGAGCCGCGATGCCGTGATCAGGGCACCGCTGGCACCGACGACGGCGATGCCGCCGCGCAGGCCCAGCTGCTCGGCCTTGTCGACCGCGCGCTGCACGAGCGCGCGGGCCTCGGCCAGCGGGAGGTCGCGCGGGTGGGTGCTCACGCGCCGACCATGTTGTAGCCGCCGTCGGCGACCATGTAGGTCCCGGTGATGTGCGCCGCGTCGTCGGTGGCGAGGAACAGTGCCGCCCCAGCCACCTCCGCCGGGCCCGGGATGTGCCCCATCGGCGTCAGCGCACGCAGCTGGTCGCCGCGGCCCGACTGCCAGTCCTTGCGGCCCAGCGTCGCCTCGGTCTCCATGAACCCGGGCGCGAAGATGTTGACGCGGACGGTCGGGGCGAACGCGTGGGCGTACGACTTGGTGGCGCCGAGCAGTCCGTACTTGGCCGCCGCGTACTGCGGGGCGCGCGCGCTGCCGCGGACGATGACCGTGGACCCGATGTTGACGATCGCGCCGTGGCCCTGGTCGAGCATCCGCTGCCCGAACTCGTGGATGCACGCCATGGTCCCCTTGATGTCGACGGCCAGGACGTGGTCGATCGACTCTTCGGTGATGTCGCGCCACGACATCTGCTCGCGCGCGACGTCGCCAACGTTGTTGATCAGCACGTCCACCTGGCCCAGCGCCTCGAACGCGGCGTCGGCCATCGCGGCGACCTGCGCCCATTCGACGATGTCGGCCTGGAGCAGCACGGCCTCGGCGCCCTCGGCGCGCACGCGCTCGGCGGTCGCCTCCGCGCCGGCGGCGGAGCTGCGGTAGTGGATGCCGACGATGCGGGCACCCTCCTGGGCGGCGCGGACCGCGATCTCGGTGCCGAAGCCGGTGCCGGCTCCGGTGACGACGACGGAGCGGCCCTCGAAGCGCCGCGGGACGGGGACGGGAGCGAGAGGCACGGCGGTGTGTCCTTTGCGGTTCGGTGGATCGGTCGGTGTGGCGGTCAGACCAGCGTGCGGCCGCCGTCGATGTACAGGCACTGCCCGGTGATGAACTCGGCCCGCTCGGAGAGCAGGAAGGTGACAGCGTCGGCGACCTCGTCAGGGCGCCCGAGTCGGCGCGCCGGGACCAGGGCCTCCAGCTCCTCGCGGTGGCCGTCGCGCTCGAGGTACGTCCGGGTCAGGTCGGTCTCGACGTACCCGGGACCGACCGCGTTCACGCTGACACCGTGCGGAGCCCACTCGCGGGCCATGACCCGCATCATCTGGTTGATCCCGCCCTTGGTGGCGGCGTACGGGGCGTGGTTCGCGTGCGCCAGGAGGGCCGAGACCGACGACACGAAGACCATCCGCCCGGAGCCGGCCCCGACCATCCGGCGACCGACCTCCTGGCCGAGCCACCAGGCGGTGGAGAGGTTGAGCGTGAGGATCGACTGCCAGTCCTCGTCGCCGAGCTCCAGGATCGGGCGACGGTCGTTGCGGCCCACCGCGTGCAGGAACACCTGCGGGGTCCCGACGAGGGACTCGGCCTCCTCGACCAGGGCCCTGCTGGCCTCCGGCGTCGCCACGTCGGCGACGACCGTCGTGACCTCGGCGCCCTCGTCCTTGGCCGCGCGGGCGACGGACTCGAGCGCGCCCTCGTCCCGGTCGGCGACGACGACGCGCGCACCCTGGACGGCCAGGCTCACCGCGCTCGCCCCGCCGAGCCCCCCCGCACCGACGACGAGTGCCGGCCTGCCTCTGAGCCCCAGCCAATCCCCCATGGACTCCGGTGTCCCTTCAATCTCATATCGCTCTCACATCGTGAAAGTCGCTTTCCGATAGACTATGGTAGACACCGCGAGCCTGTCCAGGCACCGCGCACGTTCCCCCTAGGCTGACGCCGGTCGGGACGACGAGCAGACGAGCAGACCAGCTGATGAGCACGGAGGACGCCGATGCCCCCCAAGACGAAGGCCGCCAGCGCCGACCCCGCCGAGACCGGTGAGAAGCGCGAGTACCGCGTCGAGGCGCTCGCCAAGGGTCTGCGGATCCTCAGCCTGTTCGACGAGCAGCGGCCCGCGTGGCGCGTGACCGACCTCGCGGCAGCGGCGGGCCTCCCGATGCCGACGGTCTACCGCGTGGTGCAGACGCTGGCGTCCGAGGGCTACCTCGACCACCTGCCCAACGGCGACTACCGGCCCGGCATCCGCACGCTGACGCTGGGCTCGGCGGCGCTGCGGAGCCTCGACCTCGTCGGCGTCGCGACGCCCAAGCTGCAGCGCCTGGGCGAGAGCACCGGCGAGACCGTGAACCTCGCGGTGCTCACCGGCGACCACGTGCTCTACCTCGTCCGCCTGCGCAACTCCGACCTGGTGACCGCGAACATCCAGGTGGGCTCGACGCTGCCCGCCGTGACCACGTCGATCGGCAAGCTCCTCCTCGCCCACCTGGACGAGGACGACCTGGCCTCGCGCATCACGCCGGAGTCGTTCGCCGCGCAGCACGGACCGAACGCGAAGGTGTCGCTGGACGAGCTGCGGACCGAGCTCGACCAGATCCGGCAGCAGGGCTGGGCCATGCAGGACGAGGAGCTCGCCTACGGCCTGCGCTCGGTCGCCGGGCCGGTCACCGGCGCCGGCGGGCGGGTGGTCGCGGGCATCAACCTGGCGGTCCAGGCGCGCGACTGGTCCACGCAGCGCATCGTGCGCGAGCTGCGGCCCACGCTGCTGGACACCTGCGCGGAGATCTCCGCGCTGCTGTCCGGCGGCCACGCGTGACCCGGGCCCCCCGCCTCGACCCGGCCTCTCTCGACGAGGCGCAGCGCGCCGTGTACGACGCGGTCACGGGTGGCCCGCGCGCGCAGGGGCCCGCTCTCTTCCGGCTGGTCGACGACGACGGCGCGCTCGAGGGACCGTTCAACGCCTTCCTCCTGCAGCCCGGCGTCGGGATGGCGCTGCAGGAGCTCGGTGCGGCCGTGCGGTACCGGACGACGTTCTCGGACCGGGCGCGCGAGATCGCCATCCTCGTGGTCGCGGTGCACCGTGAGTCCGACTTCGAGTGGTACGCCCACGAGGCCGTCGGGCGGCACGCGGGGCTCACGGACGCCGAGCTCCAGGCCCTGCGGGACCACGACTACGAGGTGTTCACCGCCGAGGCGGAGCGCGTCGTGGCCCGCGCGACCCACCAGCTCCTCGAGGCCGGCGACCTCGACGATGACGCGTTCGCGCAGGCCACGGACGTGCTCGGCCTCGCCCAGGTGTTCGAGCTGCTCACGCTCGTCGGCTACTACGACACGCTCGCCCTGCAGCTGCGCGTGCTGCGCGTCGCCGCTCCCCCGCACTGACCGCCGCGTCGCTTGACACGCGGCCCACCGCGTCGTCAGAATTGTGAAACTAACTTTCGTAGAGTGAAAGAGGGTCGAGCGATGAAGCTCGTGACGTTCAACGAGGGCCTCGTGGGGTACCTCGACGGTGACGAGGTCGTGGAGCTCGGTGTCGGCTCGACCCGGGAGTACTTCGAGCGGGGAGGCACCGCGGGCGACGTCGGCGAGACGGGCCGCCGGTTCGCGCTCGACGCGGTCCAGCTGCGGGCGCCGATCGTGCCGAAGAAGTTCTTCCACACGGCGGGCAACTTCGCGGCCCACCACGAGGAGCTCGCGGCGGTGAACTGGTCGCACCCGGTGCACAAGGGCATCGTGTTCTTCCAGAACGTCGACGCGATCATCGGTCCCGACGACGCGATCGTGTACCCCGAGGGCCTCACGCGGGAGATGGACTACGAGCTCGAGCTCGGCGTGATCATCGGCAAGAGCGGCAAGTTCTTCGGGCCCGAGGAGGCCGAGGACTACATCGCCGGCTACCTGGTCTTCAACGACATCACCGCGCGCGACATCCAGCGCCGCGAGATGCAGTCCGGCGTCTTCTCCTTCTCCAAGGGGATCGACACGTTCTGCCCGATCGGGCCGTGGATCGTCACCAAGGACGAGATCCCGGACGCGCAGAACCTGCGCATGGAGCTGCGGGTCAACGGTGACGTCCGGCAGCAGGGCAACACCTCCGACATGATCATCTCGCTGCCCCACCTGGTCGCGTACCACTCGGCACAGGGCTACAGCGCGGGCGACATCATCACCACKGGCACGATCTCGGGCGTCGCCGCGATCCAGCCCAACCCGTTCGACTTCTACCTGCAGCCGGGCGACCGGATCGAGGCGGAGATCGAGGGCGTCGGCGTGCTGCGCAACCACGTCGTGCCGTGGAGCGCCGCGCACGACACGGAGCCGTACACGACCGACCTCTACTCCCCCACCAACGGCTGACGCGATGAGGTTCGGCACCCTCGACGGACGGTTCGTCCTCGTCCGCGGTGACCAGGCCCTCGACGTCGCGACCGCGTCCGGCGGCGACCTGCCGACGGACGCGGTCGCCGCGCTCGAGCGCTGGTCCGACCTGGTCGCCTGGGCGCCGGGCGCGGACTGGTCCGCCGCGGTGACCGTGACCCCCGACCAGCTCGGGGCGCCGGTGCCGGCGCCCCGGCAGGTGTTCGCGATCGCGCTGAACTACCGGCCGCACGCCGCCGAGGCCGGGTTCGTCGCCCCCGACGAGCCGCTGGTGTTCACCAAGTTCCCGACCAGCATCACGGGACCGGTAGCCACCGTCGAGCTGCCCGAGGGCCACGTCGACTGGGAGATCGAGGTCGTCGCCGTCATCGGGCGCGGCGGCTACCGCATCCCGCGGGCCGAGGCGTGGGACGCGGTCGCCGGCCTCACCGTCGGCCAGGACCTCTCGGAGCGCGTGCAGCAGCTGCGGGGCACGCCGCCGCAGTTCTCGCTGGCCAAGTCCCACCCCGGGTTCGGGCCGATCGGACCCGTCGTGGTCACGCCGGACGAGCTGCCCGACCGCGACGATGTGGGCTTCGAGTCCCGCATCGGCGACGAGGCGATCCAGCACGGACGCACGAGCGAGCTCATCTTCCCGGTCGACGACCTGGTCGCCCGCCTGTCGGCCGTGTGCCGCCTGCTGCCGGGCGACCTGATCTTCACGGGGACGCCCGCCGGCGTCGGCAACCGGCGCACGCCGCAGCGCTTCCTGCAGCCGGGCGAGACGCTGGTGAGCACCGTGGACGGCATCGGGGAGATCCGCCAGACCTTCGTCGCCGGCTCGTGAGCGCGAGCGTGCAGGAGAGGACCAGCGTCGCCATCGTCGGCGCCGGTCCTGCCGGCMTGACGCTCGGCCACATCCTCGCCCAGGCCGGCGTGCCGTTCCGGATCCTCGAGGCCACCACGCGCGAGCACCTGCTGGGGCGCGTGCGCGCCGGCGTGCTCGAGCAGGGCACGGTCGACCTGCTCGCCTCGCTCGGGCTGGACGAGGACCTGCGCCGTCGGGGCCTGACGCACCACGGGATCTACCTGCAGTACGAGGGCGAGCGGCACCACCTCGACTTCCCCGAGCTCGTCGGCCGGACCGTGACCGTCTACGGGCAGCAGGCGCTGGTCGCGCACCTGCTCGCCGA
Source organism: Cellulomonas sp. P1_C4 (assembly GCF_056406355.1). Taxonomy (NCBI): domain Bacteria; kingdom Bacillati; phylum Actinomycetota; class Actinomycetes; order Micrococcales; family Cellulomonadaceae; genus Cellulomonas; species Cellulomonas sp. P1_C4. The sequence continues at coordinate 148,891 of NZ_JBFUAI010000006.1, forward strand.
GCACGAGCGCATCGGATCCGACATCGTGTTCGAGGCGGCCGACGTCCAGGTGCGCGGCGTGACCGGGAGCAGCCCGGGCGTGCGCTACCGCGACGACCGCGGGGAGGTCGAGCTCTCGTGCGACGTCGTCGTCGGTGCGGACGGCTACCACGGCGTGTGCCGGCGGTCGCTGCCGGCCGACGTGCTGACCACGTGGGAGCGGTCGTACCCGTACGCCTGGCTGGGCATCCTGGCCGAGGTCGAGCCCTCGACGGACGACCTCATCTACGCGCTGCACCGCGACGGCTTCGCGATGCACTCCATGCGATCGCGCCAGGTCTCGCGGCTGTACCTGCAGGTGGGTCCCGACGAGTCGATCGACAGCTGGAGCGACGCGCGGATCTGGGAGGCGCTGCAGACGCGCCTCGGCGTCGACGGGTGGACCCTGGCGCAGGGCGCGGTCACCGAGAAGTCGATCACCCCGATGCGCAGCTTCGTCGCCTCGACCCTGTCGTACGGGCGGCTCTTCCTCGCCGGCGACGCGGGCCACATCGTGCCGCCGACCGGCGCCAAGGGACTGAACTCGGCCGTCGCGGACGTTGCGCTGCTGGGCCAGGCGCTGCTCGACCACCGGGCCGGCGACGACTCGGGCCTCGCGAGGTACAGCGAGCGCGCCCTCGCCCGGCAGTGGAAGGTGCAGCAGTTCTCGCAGTGGATGACCGAGATGCTGCACGTGCACCACGACGAGCCGGACGCGTCCGCGCGCGGGTTCCGCTACCGCAGCCAGGTCGGCCAGCTGGAGTACGTCACCCGGTCCCTCGCGGCCCGGCAGAGTCTCGCCGAGCAGTACGCCGGCCTGCCCTTCAGGGAGTGAGCATGTCCGAGCTGAGCCAGGAGACGATCTCGGCCGAGATCKCCGACCGCCACGCGCGCGAGCAGGGCGGCACGGCCGTGCACCCGCACCGAGACTTCGCGCCGTACCGCTCGACGCTGCTGCGCCACCCCACCCACGAGCTGGTCCGCGCCGACCCGGAGGAGATCGAGCTGGTCTCCCCCGCGTTCGGGCACACCGACGTGGCCCCCTACGAGGCGGACCTGACCATCCAGCACGCGGGCGAGCCTGTAGGCGAGCGGATCATCGTCACCGGGCGCGTGCTCGACGGCGACGGGCGGCCGGTCCGCAACCAGCTCATCGAGGTCTGGCAGGCCAACGCCTCGGGGCGGTACGTGCACAAGCGCGACCAGCACCCGGCCCCGCTCGACCCGAACTTCACGGGCGTCGGCCGGGTGATCACCGGCGACGACGGCTCTTACCGGCTGACCACGATCAAGCCCGGTGCGTACCCGTGGCGCAACCACCGCAACGCGTGGCGTCCCGCGCACATCCACTTCTCGTTCTTCGGCACCGCGTTCACGCAGCGCCTGATCACGCAGATGTACTTCCCCGGCGACCCACTGTTCGGGCTCGACCCGATCTACCAGTCGATCACCGACCCTGCGGCGCAGGCCCGGCTGGTCGCGGCCTACGACCACGACGTCAGCGAGCCGGAGTGGGCGCTGGGCTACCGGTGGGACGTCGTGCTGACCGGCCCGCGGGCGACCTGGACCGAGCCGGAGGACGCCGACCATGCCTGAGCAGACCCCGAGCCAGACCGTCGGCCCGTTCTTCGGCTACGCGCTGCCCTACGCCGGCGGCCCGGACGTGCGGGCGCCCTGGCAGCCCGACGCGGTGCGGCTGCACGGCGTCGTCCTCGACGGTGCCGGGGCTCCGGTCCCCGACGCGGTGCTCGAGGTCTGGGGGGCCGACGCCGACGGCCGGCCCTCGACCGAGCGCGGCTCGTTCGACCGGGACCCCCACGGATTCACCGGCTTCGGGCGCGCCGCGACCTCCGACGACGGCCGCTACGCGTTCAGCACGGTCAAGCCCGGTCCGACGCGCCCCGGCTCCGCGCCCTACGTCGTGGTGGCCGTGTTCGCCCGCGGCCTGCTGCACCACCTGCTGACCCGGGCGTACTTCGGCGACGAGCCGGACGCGAACTCGACGGACCCGCTGCTCAGGCGCGTCGACGCCGACCGCCGGGGCACCCTGGTCGCCGCCGTCGACGGGCCGCGGTCCTACCGGTTCGACGTCCGGTTGCAGGGTCCCGACGAGACCGTGTTCCTCGACTACGGCACCCCGCGATGACGGCGGGCGACTGGGGCCTGCTGCAGCCGGCCACCGCCGGCACCCCCGACGCGGCCGGCGACGACCAGGTGCTCGCCGCCATGGTGCAGGTGGAAGCGGCGCTGCTGCGCGCGTGGGCAACAGTGGACGGCACGACCGACGACGCCGCCGCGCGCGCCCTCGACGCCATCGCCGCGGACCCGACCGCCCTGGACCGCGAGGCGCTCGTCGCCGGGGTCGCCCGGGACGGGGTCGCCGTCGTCGCCCTGGTCCAGCAGCTCCGGGAGCTGCTCGACGCCGCGGGGCTGCCCACCGACCGGCTGCACGCGGGCGCGACGAGCCAGGACGTCCTCGACACCGCGCTGATGCGGGTCGCCAGGTCGACGTTCGCGCAGCTCCGGGGGCGTCTCGTCGCCGCCGGGACGGCGCTCGCGGTGCTCGCGGACGACGAGCGGCACGCCCCGCGGGTCGGGCGCACGCTCGGGCGCAACGCCGCGCCGACGACGCTCGGCGCGCAGATCGCCGGCTGGCTGGACGGGATCAGCTCGGCCGTCGCCGTGGTCGACGCCACCCGCTTTCCCGTCCAGCTGGGCGGCGCCGTCGGCACCGGCGAGCAGGCCGACCGCACGGCGGGGAGCGCCGGGGCGATCATGCTCCTGCGCGCGGCCCTCGCCACTGAGCTGGACCTCGACGACCCCGGTCGGTCGTGGCACACCGAACGGACGCCGGCCCTCGCCGTGGCGACCGCCGCGGCGACCGTCACCGCGGCCCTCGGGCGCATCGGCCGCGACCTCGTCACGGGCTCGCGCGAGGGCGTCGACGAGCTCGCGCTCGCCGGCGGCGGCGCCTCGTCGGCGATGCCACACAAGCGGAACCCGGTCGGTCCCGTGGCGATGAGCGCGGCTGCGCTGCAGGCACCGGGACTGCTGTCCACGGTCGCTCGCGCGGCCGTGTCGGTGGACGAGCGCCCGGTCGGCGAGTGGCACGCGGAGTGGTCCGCCTTGAGGGATCTTCTCCGGCTCGCCGGCGGCTCCGCGGACATCGCCGCCCGGACGGTGTCGGGCCTGACCGTCCGCCGCGACGCCGCTGCCCGGAACCTGCACGACGCCGACGTGGGACCGGCCGACGACGTCACCCTGGCCGCCTGCGGCGGGGTCGTGGACGCCGCGATCGCGCGGTTCCGGCGCACGCTGGACGGGGGGCGTCGATGAACGCCCCCCGGCTCCGCGGTGCGTTCGTCCCGGGCGCCGTCCCGGCGGATCACCAGGACCTGCTCGTGCTGCTGCCCTCCCTCGGCACCACCACGGCGCTGTGGGACGGCGTCGTCGCGCACCTGCGCGCGGACCCGGCCACGGCGTCGCTGCGCCTCCTCCGGATCGACCTGCCCGGCCACGGCTCGAGCCCAGCCACGCACGACCCGTTCACGGTCGCCGACCTGGCCGACGGCGTGCTCGCGGTCGTCGACGAGGCCGGCGGCGGGTCGTTCCACATGGCCGGCGTCTCGCTGGGCGGCGTCGTCGCGCTCGAGCTCGCGGCCACGCACCCCGACCGGGTGCGCACGCTGACGATGTGCTGCAGCGGCGCACGGATCGGCACCCCGCAGGGCTGGGCCGACCGGGCCGCCGCGGTCCGCAGGAGCGGCACGGCATCGCTCGTCGCCGGCAGTGCCGCGCGCTGGTTCGCCCCCGGCTTCCTCGGGCGGGACGGCGGCGTCGGCGCGCGAGCCCTGGACGCGTTGCTGGACGTGGACGACGAGTCCTACGCGCGGTGCGCGGAGGCGCTCGCCGGCTTCGACCGGTCCGCCGGGACCGCGGACGTCGCCGTCCCGACGCTGCTGGTCAGCGGCGCCCACGACGAGGTGACCACACCGGCGTCGATGCAGGACCTGGCCGACGCCCTCCCCCAGGCCGTGCACGCCACCATCGACTCGGCCGGCCACCTGGCCGCCCTCGAGGCCCCGTCCACCGTGGCGGCGCTCGTCCGCGACCACCTCGGCACCTCCGGCGACGCGTACGCGCGGGGCATGACGGTCCGCCGGGCGGTGCTGGGCGACGCGCACGTCGACGCCGCGATCGCCGCGACGACCCCGCTGACCGCGCCGTTCCAGGACTTCGCCACCCGGTACGCCTGGGGCGAGATCTGGTCCCGGCCGGGGCTGAGCCGCCGGGACCGGTCGATCGCGACGCTCGCCAGCCTGGTCACCGGCGGCCACGAGACCGAGCTGCGGATGCATGTCCGTGCCGCGCTGCGCAACGGCCTGACGCCGGACGAGATCGGCGAGGTCATCCTGCACACGGCGCTCTACGCCGGGCTGCCGGCCGCGAACGCCGCCCTGGCGGTCGCCCGCGACGTCGTCGCCGGTCTGCCCCCCACCCAAGGAGAAGGTCATGGACAAGACGGTCGCGACGGCTGACGAGGCCGTCGCCGACATCCCGTCCGGCTCGTCGCTGGCCGTGGGCGGCTTCGGGCTCTCGGGGGTGCCGATCGCGCTCATCCGCGCGCTGCTCGCCCGCGGGGTGGACGACCTCGAGGTGGTCTCGAACAACTGCGGCGTCGACGGGTGGGGGCTGGGCGAGCTGCTCGCCGCCGGCCGGATCCGCCGCGTCGTGGCCAGCTACATCGGCGAGAACAAGGAGTTCGCGCGGCAGTACCTCGGCGGCGAGGTCGAGGTCGAGCTCACGCCGCAGGGCACGCTCGCCGAGCGGCTGCGCGCGGGCGGCGTCGGCATCCCCGCGTTCTACACCGCCGCGGGAGCCGGTACGGCCGTGTCCGACGGCGGGATGCCGCTGCGGTACGCGCCCGACGGGACCGTGGCCCTGGCCAGCGCCCCGAAGGAGCTCCGGCCGTTCGACGCCTTCGGCCGCAGCCGCGAGTACGTGCTCGAGCAGGCCATCCGCACGGACTACGGACTGGTCCGCGCGGCGGTCGGGGACCGGCACGGCAACCTGCGGTTCGAGAAGTCGACCCGCAACTTCAACCCGCTCGCGGGCATGGCGGGCCGGCTCACGATCGCCGAGGTCGACGAGCTGGTCGAACCCGGCGAGCTGGGCCCGGACGACATCCACCTGCCCGGCATCTACGTCGACCGGGTCATACTGCTCACGCCCGAGCAGTCGGCCGACCTGCCGATCGAGAAGACCACCGTCCGGCCGCGCCCACCCGTGGAGATCTGATGCCGCTCACCCGTGACGAGATGGCCGCCCGCGCCGCCCACGAGCTGCGCGACGGCTCCTACGTGAACCTCGGCATCGGCCTGCCGACCCTCATCCCGAACCACCTGCCGCCGGGCGTCGAGGTCGTGCTGCACTCCGAGAACGGCATCCTCGGCGTCGGCCCCTACCCGTGGGAGGGCGAGGCCGACCCCAAGCTCATCAACGCGGGCAAGGAGACCGTCACGGTCCTGCCCGGCGCCGCGTACTTCGACTCGGCCGCCAGCTTCGGCATGATCCGCGGCGGCCGCGTCACGCACGCCGTGCTCGGGGCGATGCAGGTCTCCGCCGGCGGGGACATCGCCAACTGGGCCGTGCCGGGCAAGATGGTCAAGGGCATGGGCGGGGCGATGGACCTGGTCAACGGCGCGGAGCACGTGCTCGTCGTCATGGAGCACGTGGCCAAGGACGGCTCGGCCAAGATCGTCGAGCAGTGCACCCTGCCCCTGACCGGGCGGGCCTGCGTCGACCGGATCATCACGGACCTGGCCGTCCTCGACGTGACCCCCGACGGGCTGCGGCTGATCGAGCTCGCGCCGGGCGTCACCCTCGAGCAGGTGCGGGCCGCCACGGGCGCGCCCTTCGCCGTCGCGCTGGCGGACGGCTGATGGCCGAGCTGCGCGAGGTCGTGATCTGCGCGCCGCTTCGCACGCCCGTCGGGCGCCTCGGCGGCGCTCTCGCCCCTCTCGATGCCCGCGCGCTCGCGGTCACCGTGCTGCGCGCCCTGCTGAGGCGGACCGGCCTGGACCCTTCGGCCGTCGACTCCGTGATCGCGGCGCAGGGCTACCCGACGATGGAGTCGCCCGCGTTCGGCCGCGTGGCCGCGCTCGACGCCGGCTTCCCGATCACCACCACGGGCTACCAGCTGGACCGGCGCTGCGGCTCGGGCCTGCAGGCCGTCCTCAACGCCGCGATGGAGGTGCAGACCGGCGTCGCCGACGTCGTCGTGGCCCTCGGCGTGGAGTCCATGTCGAACGCCCCGCTCTACACCGAGCAGGGCCGCCGTGGCCTCCCGCCCGGCGGCCTGCTGCTCCACGACGCACTCGCCCGCGGCCGCGAGACCGTCGGGGGGACCGACTACCCCACCCCCGACGGCAACGTGGGCACCGCGGAGGCCCTGCGGGCGGAGTACGGCATCAGCCGCGAGGACCAGGACGCCCTGGCGCTGCGCTCGCACCAGCGCGCCGTCGCCGCGCAGACCTCCGGCGCGTTCGACGCCGAGATCGTGCCCGTCACCGTGCCGGGCCGCCGCGGGAGCGTCGTCGTCGACCGCGACGAGCACCCCCGCGCCGACTCCTCCCTCGAGGCGCTYGCCGCCCTCCGTCCCGTTCTGCGCGGATCGGACCCGGCGGCCACGGTCACCGCGGGGAACTCCAGCGGCCAGAACGATGCGGCCGCCGCGTGCGTCGTCACGACCCCCGAGCACGCCCGTCGGCTCGGCCTGACGCCGATGCTCCGCCTGCGCTCCTGGGCCGTCGCCGGGGTCGACCCCCGGCGGTTCGGCATCGCCCCGGTCCCGGCCACGCAGCGCGCGCTCGCCCGGGCCGGCGCCACGCTCGACGACGTCGACGTGCTCGAGCTCAACGAGGCGTTCGCCGTGCAGGTGCTCGCGTGCCTGGCCGACTGGCGCGTCGACCCCGAGGACCCGCGCGTGAACCCGCGCGGCAGCGGCATCTCGCTCGGGCATCCCATCGGCGCGACCGGCGGCCGCATGCTCGCGACCCTGGCACACGAGCTGCCCGCCCTGGACGGGACCCTGGCCGTCGAGACGATGTGCATCGGCGGCGGCCAGGCCCTCGCGGCGGTCCTCGAACGCGTCTGAGTCCGCACGCCGCCGCCTTCACCAGTACCGAGGAACTCGGCACCGGTGAAGGCGGTCATCGTGATGGGTCCCGGAGGGTCAGGCCAACAGCTGGGCCATCTTCTTGGCGACGAGCTCGGTGGCGCGCCGAGGGGCGAGCCGCGACATGCGGTCGAGCATGCGGGCGTCGCTGCCGATGCAGACCCGGTACGGCCCGGTGCGGACGGCGTCGACGATCTTCGCCGCCGCGACGGTGGGCTTGGTGAGCGACGACTCCATCGCCGACGTGTCGGCGCCGGCCCCGGGGATAGCCGAACCGGAGTTCTCCGCGATCCCGGTGGCCACTCCGCCCGGGAACACGACGGTCACTGCGACCGACGTCCCGCGCAGCTCGGCGTACAGGGCCTCGGTGAACAGCTTCACCGCCGCCTTCGACGCGCCGTAGGCGGCCTGGCCGGGCACGGGCGCGAGCGCGCCCATGCTCGAGACGTTCACCAGGGACGCCGCGGGCCGGGCCTGCAGCTGAGGCAGGAACGCGGTCGTCATGTGGACGACGCCCCAGAAGTTGACCGACATGACCTTCTCGATCTCGGCGTGCGTCAGGTCCGCCACCTTGACGAACTTCTGGATGATGCCGGCCACGTTGATCAGCCCGTCGACCTGCCCGTGCGCGGCCACGACGTCACCGACCAGCGCCGACACCGCGGCCTCGTCGCTGACGTCGACGGTGTGCAACGTGAGCCGGTCGGTCGCGCCGGCCAGCCGTGCGGTCTCGGCGAGGGCGTTCTCGCGCAGGTCGACCGCGGCGACGCGACCGCCCTGGTTCAGCAGAGCGAGGACGACCTCCCGGCCGATGCCGTTCCCGCCACCTGTGACGACGAAGACGCGTCCCTGGATCTCCACGGCCGTCAGCCCTTGGCCATGTGGCGGGCGGCGCGCAGCCCGAAGACGGCGGCCGGTCCGATGGTCGAGCCCGGGCCCGGGTAGGTGCGACCCATGACCGACGCCGAGTTGTTCCCGGCGGCGTACAGGCCGGGCACGACGGTGCCGTCCTCGCGCAGGGCGCGTCCGTCCGGGTCGGTGACGACCCCGCCCTTGGTGCCGAGGTCGCCGAGGACGACCTTGTAGGCGACGAAGGGGCCCTTCTCGATCGGGCCGAGGTTGGCGTTGGGGTGGACCGTCGGGTCGCCGTAGTAGCGGTCGTAGGCCGAGTTGCCGCGGCCGAAGTCGCCGTCGACGCCCGACCGGGCGAAGCCGTTGAACCGCTTCGTCGTGGCCGCGAGGCGGTCGGGCTCGACGCCGATCTTGCGGGCCAGGGCGGCGATGCTGTCCGCCTTGACCTCGATGCCCGCCGCGCGCATCGCCTTGACCGCGCGGGGGTCCATGGCGAACGTGCGGAAGTAGCGCCGGATGTTGCGCGCCTCGAGGATCAGCCAGTACGGGCCGGCGCCCCCGTCGCGCTCGAGCATGTCGTGGCCGAGGTCGACGTAGGACTCGGACTCGTTGGCGAACCGGTCGCCGAGCGAGTCGACCATGATCGAGTACGGCATCGACCGCTCGCCCACGATGAACGACGGCCGACCCTCGGGCGGCGCGGCCAGCGACGCACCCCACCACGCCTCGTCCATGAGCTCGACGGCCACGCCGATCTCCTGGGCGGCCGCGATCGGGACCCCGACGTTGCCGAGGTTGCCCGAGGGGGCGCCGTCGATGCCGTGGTACTTCTGGCGCCAGTCCGTGTTCCCCTCGAACCCGCCGCCCGCCAGCATGACGCCGCGGTTCGCGCGGATCGTCACGGGGCCGCCGTCGCGCTGCACGCGAATGCCGACCACGCGGCCGTCCTCGACCAGCAGCTCCTCGAGCGGCGAGCTCAGCCACAGCGGCACGCCGCGCTTGACGACCAGCGCGTGGCCGAACGCGGTCGCCCACGCATTGCCGATACCGACCAGCCGCTTGCCGGTGACGACGCCGCCGAGGATCCGCGAGACCACCTTGACACCGCGGACCATGCCCGACGGGGTCGACCAGGAGCGGCTCAGCAGCCAGACGTCGTCCGTCTTCGCCGGCAGCGGGACGGCGCCGCGCAGGGTCTGCCACCACGAACCGAGGATCTTGGAGTCGAGCGGCTTGACCTCGATCGAGCGGCCGATCTTGCCGCCGGGCAGCTCGGGGTAGTAGTCGGGGTAGTCCGTCGCACGGGCGAACGTCACGCCGAGCTTCTCCGCCGTGGTCACGAAGTCGTCGACGCCGTCGACGAACGCCTCCTTGCGGGCGCGCGTCGAGGCCAGCCCGACCTCGCCGACGCACGCCTCCAAGTAGGTCAGCGCCTCCTCGCGGGAGTCGCCGACGCCGTCGCGGTGCATGAGCGGGTTGTCGGGCATCCACATGCCTCCCCCGGACATGGCGGTCGAGCCACCCCACTTGTCGGTCGACTCGACCATGAGCACCGACAGGCCCTCGTCGACGGCGCCCATGGCCGTGGCCAGACCAGCCGCTCCGGTCCCGACGACGACGACGTCGTAGATGTGCTCCTGCGCGCTCTTCGGTGCCATTTCGTGCTCCCAGCTCGACAAACCGGACAACGTTGTCCGGATCTAGGATGCAGCATGCCTCCCGCCCGACGCGCAGTCAACCGTGGCCCCGCCGCCGCGCCCGAGAACCGTTCCGCGATCCTCGAAGCGGCGCGACGCCTGTTCGCCGAGCGCGGCTTCCTGGTGCCACTCAGCACGATCGCGAAGGAGGCCGGCGTCGGGCAGGGCGTGCTCTACCGGCACTTCCCCACCCGGTTCGACCTGGCGTTCGCCGTGTTCGAGGACAACTTCGTCGAGCTCGAGAGCGCGGCCTCCGCGGGCGGCCCGGACGCTTTCGGTGCGCTGTGGGCGACGCTGCTCGAGCAGACCGTGCGCGAGGCCGCGTTCGTCGAGATGGTGGTCGAGGCCCGCCGGTCCCAGCCGGCCTACGACGGCGACGCCCGCCTCCGCGCCCTCATCGAGCGCACCCTGCCGGAGGCGCGGGCCGCCGGGCGGGTCCCGGCGGGCGTGGGGGTCGACGACGTCCTGCTGGCGTGGCGGATGGTCTTCGGCGTCGTCGCGACGGCCGAGTCCGCCGATGACGCGCGCGCGGACGTCGGTCGCGTCGTCGCGTTCTTCGACCCGAGCCGCTGACCGTCAGAAGCGTGGGGGATGCATCTCCCACGCTTCTGGCGTAGAACGGATCGCATGTTCGACGAAGGACAGCTGTACGCCCCCGTCACCGCGGACGAGGACGGCAAGGCCACGGTGCACCTCGCCGACGACCACCCCGGTGCGAACGACCAGGAGTACCGCCGCCGCCGGAACGAGATCGCCGCGCCGGCGCTCGCGTGGCAGCCCGGGGACCCGGTGCCGCGCGTCGAGTACACGGACTCCGAGAACGAGATCTGGCGGACCGTGTGCCGTGAGCTGGCGCCCAAGCACGAGCGGCTCGCGATCCGCGGCTATCTCGAGGGCAAGGAGGCCCTCGCCCTGCCCGCCGACCACGTGCCCCAGCTCGACGAGGTCAGCGCGGGTCTGGACCCGCTGAGCGGGTTCCGACTCCACCCGGCGGCTGGGCTCGTGCCGCTCGACGTCTTCTACGGGTCGCTCGCGGACGGGGTGTTCCACTCCACGCAGTACCTGCGCCACCCGTCGCAGCCCCTGTACACGCCGGAGCCGGACATCCTCCACGAGGTCGTGGGGCACTGCAATCTGCTCGCGAACCCGGCGATCGCCGAGGTCAAGCGCCGCGCCGGCGAGGCCGCTCGGCGGTGCGAGACCCCCGCGGGCCTGCAGTACGTGGCCGACGTCTTCTGGTTCACCATCGAGTTCGGCGTGATGTACGAGGACGGCGAGCTGCGGGCGTACGGCGCCGGCCTGCTCTCCTCCTACGGCGAGATCGAGGAGTTCCGCGGGGCCGACATCCGTCCCGTCGACTTCGACCAGATGGCCACGCTGGCGTACGACATCAGCCACTACCAGCCGATCCTGTTCGCCTGCGACGGCATGGGCGAGCTCACCGACCGGGTGGCCGGGTTCTTCGCCGACTTCGACGACGACGTGGCGGCCCGGCTCGCCCGCAAGACCGCGCTGACCCGCTGACGCGCGGATGGACGAGCGTGGCGCCGACCACTGGGTGGTCCACCGCGACCGGTACGACCGGATGTACGAGCCGTTCCAGGCCGCCCTGCTGTCCGCCGCCGGGATCCGCAGCGGCGAGCACGTGCTCGACGTGGGCTGCGGGTACGGGACGACGACGCTGGCCGCCGCCGCGCTCGCCCGACCCGGCACGGTCACCGGCATCGACGTCTCGCCCACCATGCTCGCCCTGGCCCGAAGGAGCATGGCGGGCACAGCGGGCACGAGCACCGTCTCGTTCGTCGAGGACGACGCCCAGACCCATTCCTTCCCGCCGTCGACGTTCGACGTCGTGGTCTCGAGGTTCGGCGTGATGTTCTTCGACGACCCGGTCGCGGCGTTCACCAGCCTCCGGCGCGCGACCCGACCCGGCGGGCGCCTCGCCTTCGTGTCCTGGCGGTCGCCGGCGCACCAGCCCTGGTTATGCGTCCCCGGAGCGGCCGTCGCGCGCTACGTCGAGCTCCCGGACCTGACCAACGGCGGCGGACCGGGCATGTTCGGCCTCGCCGACCCCGAGCGCGTGCGTGCCCTGCTCCAGGCCGCAGGGTGGACGGCCGTCGAGCTGGAGCCCGTGACCATCCCGCTCCGCGTCGGGAGCTCGCCCGAGGACACCGTGTCGTTCCTCCGGAGCGGCTCCCTCGGTCGCCGGGCCCTGGACGGCGCCGACGAGGACACCGAGGCGCACGCACTGGCCGCGGTCCGGGCGGCGCTGGCTCCGTACACCCGACCCGACGGGGTCCGGCTCGACGCCGGCGTCTGGCTCGTGCAGGCGCGGGCGTGACCGATCGCGGTGTCAGACCGGCTGCCGGTCCCGGACGAGCATGTGCTGCCGGAAGAACGCCGCCAGCTCCTCGGTGGCGTCGAGCGGCAGGACGGCCGCGACGTACTGGTCGGGCCGGACGACCACGACGCACCCGCCGCGGTCCACGCCCCGCCGCTCGAAGATGTCGTCGTCCGGGCGCGTCGCGAAGACCTTCTCGTAGTCGACGAGCCGGAACGGCCCGGTGCGCGGGCGGAACAGCTCCGGCACGGTCGAGACGTCCACGTCGGTATGGCGCTGCTGGTAGACGGCAATGACGTCGACGACGCCGTCGAGGTCCTCCCCCGCGTGCCGGTGTGCGCGCACCGGGGAGTCCGGCGACCCGGCCATCCAGTCGGCCCACGCGGTCAGCGCGGCGGCGTCGGCGTCGGCGAACGCGTACACGCGCCAGCGGCCGTCGGCGACGTGCTGGTGCCCGAGGTGCAGCGGGTTCGCGTCGGCCACCCGGACCACGGGGGCGGCCTTGAACCGCTTCCCGACGGGGAAGCCCGTGGCGAACTCCTGGTGGTCCGGCTCGGCGACGAGCATCGACGGCGGGTACTGCGTCATGAACCCGAACAGGAACTCCGTCGTCCGCACGTAGAAGTCGGCGAGCTCGGCCGGGTCGGTGACGTCCTCCGGCTTCTTCGCCATGAGCGACGACCACTGTTTGTCGAAGTCGATGAGGTTCTGGGCGATGACCTGGCGCTCGGCGGAGTAGGTCGCCAGCAGGCTCTCCGGGCTGCGCCCGGACAGGACGTAGCCGAGCTTCCAGCCGAGGTTGAACCCGTCCTGCATCGACACGTTCATGCCCTGGCCGGCCTTGGCGCTGTGGGTGTGGCAGGCGTCGCCCGCGATGAAGACGCGCGGGGTGCGCGTGCCGATCTGTTCGAGCGGGACGTCGTCGAACCGGTCGGTGACCCGGTGGCCGACCTCGTAGACGCTGTGCCAGGCGACGTCTTTCACGTCGAGGGTGTACGGGCGCAGGATCGCGTTCGCGTGGCCGACGATCTGCTCGACGGTCGTGCTGCGCAGCGCGTCGTGGTTCTCCGGCCGGACCTCGCCCAGGTCCACGTACATGCGGAACAGCTGGCCGCCCTCCCGCGGGATGAGCAGGATGCTGCCGCCGGAGCCGGACTGGATCGCGCACTTCTTGCGGATGTCGGGGAAGTCGGTCACGGCGAGGACGTCCATGACCCCCCACGCGTGGGCGGCGCTGCCACCCTGCGGCGTGCAGCCGATGGCCCGCCGGACGCCGCTGTGCGCACCGTCCGCGCCGACGACGTACCTCGCCCGGACGACCTTCTCCTGCCCGGCGTCCGCGCCGGACGTGCGCACCAGGCGGACGGTGACCGGGCGCTCGCCGCCGTCGGCGATCTCGAGGTCCCGGAACTCGTACCCGTAGTCGGGCGTCATCCGCGTCGGGGCGTTCGCCATGAACTCGGCGAAGTAGTCGAGCACGCGGGCCTGGTTGACGTACAGGTGGGGGAACTCGCTGATCCCCGACGGGTCGTCGGGCGTCCGCTCCCCGCGGACGATGCGCGTGGGGTCGGCCGGGTCCGGGTGCCAGAAGCAGACCTCCATGACGCGGTAGGACTCCTCGGCGATCCGCCCCGCGAAGCCGAAGGCCTGGAACGTCTCGACGCTGCGCGGCTGGATCCCGTCCGCCTGGCCGATCGCCAGCCGCCCCTCGCGGCGGTCGACGATCCGCGTCGTGATGTGCGGGAACTGCGACAGCTGCGCGGCGGTGATCATCCCGGCCGGGCCCGTGCCCACGACGAGGACGTCCACCTCGTCGGGAAGCTCGTCCGGCCGGTCGAGTCCGACGCCTGCCGCGGGCTGGACCCGCGGGTCGCCGGAGACGTAGCCGTGATGGTGGAACTGCATGGGACGGACTCCCCTGACGCCGATGTCGAGGTGTGACGGATCGTATACTATCGCCCCGAGCCGCAACGACGCCGCTGCGGTCTACCTGGTCCGGGAGGCCCTGCTCCATGCCGACGGTTTCCGCGCACGTCGCCGTCACGCTCGCCGCCCACGTCGACCACGTCTTCGGGGTCATGGGCAACGGCAACGCGTACTTCCTCGACGCCCTCACGTGCCAGACCGACGCCCGCTACGTCCCCGTGCGGCACGAGGCGGGTGCCGTGGTCGCCGCCGACGCCTTCCACCGGTCCTCCGGCCGGCTCGCCGCGGCGACGACGACGTACGGCGCCGGGTTCACCAACACCCTCACGGCCCTCGCCGAGGCCGTGCAGGCCCACGTGCCGCTCATCCTCGTCGTCGGCGACGAGCCGACGTCGGGGCCGCGACCCTGGGACGTCGACCAGATCGCCATGGCCTCGGCCGTCGGCGCCCGCACCTACACCGTGGGCCGCGCCGACGCCGCCGCCACGACCGTCATCGCCGTCGAGCACGCGCTGACCTACCGGGTGCCCACCGTGCTCGCGATCCCCTACGACGTCGCGACCCTCGACACCGGCCCGGTGCCCGAGACACCGACCCCGCGCCTGCCCCCGCCGCTCGCGGTGCGCGGCGCGTTCGCCGACGGCGTCGTCCGGGAGATCGCCTCGGCCCTCGCGGCCGCGCGCCGCCCGCTGCTCCTGGCTGGGCGCGGCGCCTGGGTGGCCGACGCGGGCAAGGCGCTCGGCGCGATCGCCGACGCCACCGGCGCGCTGACGGCGACCACTGCGCTCGGCCGCGGCGTCTTCCCCCGGCCCGAGTACGACCTCGGCGTCGCCGGCGGGTTCGGCGCCGAGGGGGCCATGGCGCTCGTCCGCGAGGCCGACGTCGCGGTCGTCGTGGGCGCATCGCTCAACCAGTTCACCATGCGGTTCGGCGACCTCTTCGCCCCCGGGTGCCGGATCTTCCAGGTCGACGTCGCACCCGCGGCGACCCACCCGCACGTCGGCGGGTTCGTCCGCGGGGACGCCGCGGTCGTCGCGGAGGCGATCCTCGGCCGGCTCGAGGGCGCCGCACCGAGCGGGTGGCGCGAGTCCGTCGACCTGACGACCGCACGACGGCACGAGCCCGGGGACGGGACCGCTCCGGACGGGCGGCTCGACCCGCGCTCGGCCGCCGCCCGGCTGGCGGAGCTGCTGCCCGAGGACCGCGTGGTCGTCTCGGACGGCGGCCACTTCCTCGGCTGGTCGAACATGTACTGGCCGGTGACCGCACCGGACCGGATGGTGATGGTCGGCACCGCGTTCCAGGCGATCGGGCTCGGCTTCCCCAGCGTGGTGGGGGCGGCGCTCGCCCGGCCCGAGGCCACGGTAGTTCTGACGACCGGCGACGGCGGCGGGCTCATGGCCCTGTCCGACCTCGAGTCGGCGGTGCGGGTCGCGGGCGGCCGCGGGATCGCGGTCGTGTGGAACGACGGTGCGTACAGCGCGGAGGTGCACCTCTACGCGCGCAAGGGTCTGGCCCGGGAGCCGATGCTCATCCCGGACGTCGACTTCGCCGGTGTGGCCACGGCGCTCGGCGCGCAGGGCGTCGCCGTCCGGTCGGTCGAGGATCTCGACGTGCTGGCTCAGTGGTGCGCCCGCCCGGCGACCGAGCGCCCGTTCCTGCTCCTCGACCTGCGGATCTCCGGCGCCGTGGTCGCACCGTTCTGGGAGGAGATCTCCCAGGCGAGCGCCTGACCCTGCCGACGAGAGCTGTTCACGAGACGAGGGAGCTCATGACCCCCAGCCACCTGCCCGCCGACCTGCCCGAGCGCATCCAGCACTACATCGACGGCGACCACGTCGACTCGGCGGACGGCGCGACGTTCGAGGTCCTCGACCCCGTCTCGAACGAGACCTACGTGGCCGCGGCGGCCGGCAAGGCGGCGGACGTCGACCGTGCCGTCACCGCCGCGCGACGCGCCTTCGAGGAGGGCCCGTGGCCGCGGATGCTGCCGCGCGAGCGGTCGCGGATCCTGCACCGCGTCGCCGACATCGTCGAGTCGCGCGACGCCCGGCTCGCCGAGCTCGAGAGCTTCGACTCCGGCCTGCCGATCACCCAGGCCCTCGGCCAGGCCCGCCGGGCGGCCGAGAACTTCCGGTTCTTCGCCGACCTGGTGGTCGCCCAGACCGACGACGCCTTCAAGGTGCCGGGACGGCAGCTCAACTACGTCAACCGCAAGCCGATCGGCGTCGCCGGGCTCATCACGCCGTGGAACACGCCGTTCATGCTCGAGTCGTGGAAGCTCGGCCCCGCGCTGGCCACCGGCAACACCGTCGTGCTCAAGCCGGCGGAGTTCACGCCGCTGTCGGCGTCCCTGTGGGCCGGGATCTTCGAGGAGGCCGGCGTGCCGACGGGCGTGTTCAACCTCGTGCACGGCCTCGGCGAGGAGGCGGGCGACGCGCTGGTCAAGCACCCGGACGTCCCGCTTGTCTCCTTCACGGGCGAGAGCCGGACCGGGCAGCTCATCTTCTCCAACGCGGCTCCGCACCTGAAGGGCCTGTCGATGGAGCTCGGGGGCAAGTCCCCCGCCGTCGTCTTCGCCGACGCCGACCTCGAGGCCGCGATCGACGCGACGATCTTCGGGGTGTTCTCGCTCAACGGCGAGCGGTGCACGGCGGGCAGCCGGATCCTCGTCCAGCGCGAGATCTACGACGAGTTCGTCGAGCGCTACGCCGCCCAGGCGAAGCGTGTCGTCGTCGGCCCGCCGCACGAGGCGAGCACCGAGGTCGGCGCGCTCGTGCACCCCGAGCACTACGACAAGGTCATGAGCTACATCGAGATCGGCCGGACCGAGGGTCGGCTCGTTGCCGGTGGCGGCCGGCCCGACGGCTTCCCGACCGGCAACTACGTGGCGCCGACCGTCTTCGCCGACGTGCCGGCGGACGCCCGGATCTTCCAGGAGGAGATCTTCGGCCCGGTCGTCGCGATCACGCCGTTCGACACCGACGAGGAGGCGCTCGCGCTGGCCAATGGCGTGTTGTACGGGCTCGCGGCCTACGTGTGGACGAACGACCTGCGGCGGGCGCACACMTTCGCCCAGGCGGTCGAGGCGGGCATGGTCTGGCTCAACAGCAACAACGTCCGCGACCTGCGCACCCCGTTCGGCGGGGTCAAGGCCTCGGGCCTCGGGCACGAGGGCGGGTACCGCTCGATCGACTTCTACACCCACCAGCAGGCCGTGCACGTGACGCTCGGCGCGGCGCACAACCCGACCTTCGGCAAAGGACACTGACGTGAGCACGACCACCGACCCCATCCCGACGCCGACGTCCCCGCCGCCGGACATCCTGCGCGCCGCGTCGATGGAGCTCGTCGTCACCGACCTCGCCGCGTCGCGGAACTTCTACGTCGACGTCCTCGGCCTGGTGGTCACCGAGGAGGACGACGAGTCCGTCTACCTGCGCAGCCACGAGGAGTTCATCCACCACAACCTCGTCCTGCGTAGGGGCCCCATCGCGGCGGTCGCGGCGTTGTCCTACCGGGTCCGCGCCCCGGAGGACCTCGACAGGGCGGTCGCGTTCTACGCCGAGCTCGGGTGCCGGGTCGAGCGGCGGGCGGGCGGCTTCGCCCGGGGCCTCGGCGACTCGGTCCGCGTCCAGGACCCGCTCGGGTTCCCCTACGAGTTCTTCCACGACGTCCAGCACGTCGAGCGGCTCGCGTGGCGCTACGACCTGTACACGCCAGGCACCCTCGTGCGCATCGACCACTTCAACCAGGTGACCCCCGACGTGCCGCGGGCCGTGAGGTACCTGGAGGACCTCGGGTTCCGGGTGACCGAGGACATCCAGGACGAGGCGGGCACCACCTACGCCGCGTGGATGCGCCGCAAGCCGACCGTCCACGACACGGCGATGACGGGTGGGAACGGCCCGCGCCTGCACCACGTCGCGTTCGCCACGCACGAGAAGCACAACATCCTGGCCATCTGCGACAAGCTCGGCGCGCTGCGGATGTCGGACCGGATCGAGCGGGGTCCCGGTCGCCACGGCGTGTCCAACGCGTTCTACCTCTACCTGCGCGACCCCGACGGGCACCGCATCGAGATCTATACGCAGGACTACTACACCGGCGACCCGGACAACCCCGTGGTCACGTGGGACGTGCACGACAACCAGCGTCGCGACTGGTGGGGCAACCCGGTCGTCCCCTCCTGGTACACGGAGGCGTCGCTCGTCCTCGACCTCGACGGCACCCCGATGCCGGTCGTCGCGCGCACCGACTCCAGCGAGATGGAGGTGACGATCGGGGCGGACGGGTTCTCGTACACCCGCCGGGGAGACGCTCCCGACGAGCTTCCCAGCTGGAAGCAGGGCGAGTACAAGCTCGGGCACCAGCTCTGAGCGTGCGGCGGTCGGCTCAGGCGTCGTCGGGTGCGCTCTCGGCCTGGCGACGCGCGACGCCGGTGTGGACGGCTGCCGTGAGCAACCGGACCCCCGCCCCGATCAGGACCAGGTTGAGCACCATCTGCACCATGACCGTGATCCGCGCAACCTGGCTCGCGGCGGTGATGTCGCCGAACCCGACGGTGCTGAAGATCGTGAGCGTGAAGTACAGGCTGTCCGTCCGAGTCAGGCCCTCGACGTTGAAGTTGGCCGGGTCTGCCTGAGCCATGAGGTAGTAGCCGGCGGCGAAGAGCACCAGGAACACCGGCACGAACTCGGAGAGCGACTCGATGGCGCGGATGGTCGGCGTCCTGGAGTTCGTGATGGACCGGATCTCCCAGGCGCCCCACGCCGCGAGCAGGACCAGCCCGACCGCCAACGGCAGCCAGAGCGGAAGATGCGCCAGAAGGTCCATCGGGAGGACGTAGTACACGGCGATCACGAGCGCGGCGGACGCCAGCACCCGCAGCACGACGCGGAGAAGGAGTCGGCGTCGCTGCCGCGCCGTCTGGACCTGCTCCTGACCCATACCCATCCTCCGGATGCTTTCGCGCGATCGCTTGCCGAGCACCATTTCATGTGGTCTGCGTGATGTCTGCCGATTGGTCCCCACCTAGCGTCGACGGAAGAACGTCATCTCATGAATTCGTCGAGGGGATCTGAAGCATGAGCGAGAACCGCAGCGATCTGGCAGTGGGGCTGAGCGTCTTCGCCGGCGTGATGCTGATCATGATCGGCGTGCTGCACGCGATCCAGGGTCTGGTGGCGCTGTTCAACGACACGTTCTACGTGGTCGGCAAGGAGTGGGTGTTCGAGTTCGACGTCACCACGTGGGGATGGATCCACCTCCTGGTCGGCATCCTCGTCGCGTTCGCCGGCTTCTTCGTGTTCCGGGGCGCCGTGTGGGCACGCACCATCGGCGTCATCGTGGCCGTGGCGAGCGTGGTGCTGAACTTCGCGTGGCTGCCGTACTACCCGGTCTGGAGCCTGATCATCATCGCCCTGGACGTCTTCGTCATCTGGGCACTCACCGCTCACGGGCGCGACGTCGCCGCCTGACGCTTCACTGAGCTCCCCGCACGTCCCGCGTCATCCATGACCCCGAGGGGTCGAGATCGAAAGAAGGTCCCATGAACACGTTCGGACAGTGGCTCTGGCTCTTGATCTGGTGGTTCTTGTTCTTCGCCTACCTGGTCATCTTCTTCCAGATCCTCAGCGACCTGTTCCGCGACAAGGCGCTGGGCGGCTGGGCGAAGGCCGGGTGGATCATCGCGCTGGTGTTCGTGCCGTTCCTGTCGGCGCTGATCTACATCATCGCCCGCGGCGAAGGCATGAGCCGTCGGCACGCCGAGGCGCTCGGCCAGGCCAAGGCACAGACCGACGCGTACATCCGGCAGACGGCCTCGACGTCGTCGCCGGCCGCGGACATCGCCGCCGCCAAGGCCCTGCACGACTCGGGTGCCATCGACGACGCGGAGTTCGCGGCGCTGAAGGCCAAGGCGCTCGCCTGACCCGGGTCTAGCCCTTCCCGGCGAATCGTCGAGACCTGGGCAGGACTGGTGAGTCCTAGAGCTGCGGCTCTCGGAGATCGAGATCGCGGCCACGGCGCACCCCCTGGACCGATGCCAGGGATCCGACACGACACAGGCGGGGCAACAGCCTTGGACTACACCGATCGACTGCTCCACCTCGCGCTCAACGACACGAGCGCGGGCGAGCACGGCTTCGAACCCGAGGTGCTCGACGCGAAGGTGGTCGCCCTCGTCCGCCTCGCGGCCCTGATCGCCATCGGTGGTGCCGTCCCCACCTACGGCGCCGAGGTGGACAACGCCGTGAGCGCCGGCGCGACGACCGCGGAGATCGTCGACGTCCTGGCGGCGGCGATCCCGATCGTCGGTCTGCCGAGCGTCGTGGCCGCCGCACCTAAGGTCGCGCTCGGGCTGGGCTACGACCCGTTCGACCCGGAGCTCACGGCGGGGTCGTGACCCCTACTGCCCGAGCAGCCGCATCGCCACGGCCCGCTCGACCGCCGTGCTCCGCGAGCTGACGCCGAGCTTGCGGTAGATCGAGCCGATCTGGGAGCTCGCCGTGTTCCGGGAGACGTGGAGCCGGTCGCCGATCTCCGCGATCGTCAGGTGCGTCTGCAGGTAGGGCAGGATCCGCAGCTCGGCCGGGGTCAGCGGGGACGTGCCCGGCGCGCCCGCGCCCGCGCCGACGCTGGGAGCGAGGACCGTGCGCAGACCGGCCACCTCGCGGAGCAGGTCCCCCAGGTCCGGCCGACGCATCAGGACGTCGTCGATCTCGCGCAGCAGGTGGCGCGCGGCCACGCGGTCCCCCGTCGCCACACAGGCCAGGGCCATGTGCACCCGGGCCCGCACGGCCAGGAACGGGATCGCGTAGGTGCAGATCGGTCGGGCGCGCATCGCCCTCGTGAGCTGTCGACCTGCCTCCTCGACGTCTCCGCGGTGCACCTGCAGGCGCGCCGCCGCGGCGAAGCCCAGGACGGCCACCACGTAGTCGTCGATCCGGTACGCGGCGACCAGCGCGAGGACGCGGTTCACGCGGTCGGCCGCGTCGTCCCACCGCCCGCCGTCCATGTCGAGCAGCGCGAGCTCGGACTCGATGAGGACGACCCGCACGACGTTGCCGTCCCGCGTGGCGGCCGCGGACGCCTCGGCGAACAGCCGGACCGCCTGCGTGCGATCACCCCCCAGGAGGCTCGCCTCGCCCTGCAACATCAGGGCCTGCGACCGCCAGACGCTCCACTCGGGCTCGGCCGCCGCCGCGAACGCGCTGTCCGTCCGCATCTGCTCGGGCCCGCCGGCGCACATCAGCGCCCGGACCATGGCCCGCCCCGAGTCGAACGAGGCGGTGCCGTCCTCCGGCAGCAGGTCGAACGTGGCCTCGTCGAGGACCGCCGACCACCGCTCCGCCTCACCGCCTCGTCCCGTGAGCACGGCGGCCTGGGTGGCGAGCACCGCGAGCGGCGGGTAGCCCGCGATCGCTTCGTCTCCCAGGGTGGCCAACCAGCGCTCGGTCGTCGACATCTGGCCGGCCTGGTACGCCGGCATGCTCAGCGCGGTGACCAGGTGGACGGACCGCTCCCGCTCGGTCGTGCTGAGCAGGTGCTCGAGGGCGCGCGCGGGCGCCCCATGGGCCTCGTACCAGTCCGCCGCGCGCAGGTGCAGCTTCATCACGACGTCGGGCTCGACCCGGGCGAGCTCGCCCTGCAGGAACTCACGGAACAGGGCGTGGTACCGGTACCAGCCCCGGTGGCGGTCGAGCGGGACCAGGAACACGCTCGAGGCCTCGAGAGCGCGCAGCGTCTCCTGCGCCCCGGCCTCGCCCGAGCCGCCCGGGGCACCGACCACCGCGTCGCACAGCGAGGCACTCATCTGGTCCAGCACCGAGGTCCGGCGCAGGAACTGCAGGGTCTCCTCGGGCAGGTGCAGCAGCGCCTCACGCTGCAGGTAGTCGGCGACGAACCGATCGTCCCCGGTGACCGCGGCGGCGGCCTGCCGGCCGCCGTCCCGGGCTATCAACGACGCGAGGTAGATGCCGACGGGCCACCCCTCGGTCCGCTGCGCGACGAGGTCGGCCTCCTCGGGCGAGACGTCGACGTCCGCCGCGGCGAAGATCTGCTCGGCCCCCGCCGCGTCGAGCGCGAGATCCTCCGCGAGGATCTCGACCACGTCTGCCTCGGTCCGCAGCAGCGGGACGAACGGCGGCGCGGCGCGGCTGGCCACGGCGATCTGCGAGCCGGGCGGCACGCCGGCGATGAGGATGCCGAGCACGTCGTGGCAGATCGGCGACCGGAGCTCGTGCAGGTCGTCGAGCACCAGCAGGAACGGCTCCTCGCTCGACCTGAGCGCCGCCGCCAGGCGCGGCGCCCCGCGGCCGAGCACCGAGTCGCCGGGACCGACCATGTCGGCCGCCAGCTCCTGGTCCCGTCCCGTCGCTCGGGCGAACGCGGACGCCAGCAGGGTCAGGAGCCCCACCGGATCGTCGTCGAGCCGGTCCAGGGACACCCAGGCGACCCGCCGCTCCTCGGCAGCGACCCACTCGGAGAGCAGGGAGGTCTTCCCGTAGCCGGCCGGCGCCGTGATCGCCACCGCGCGGCGACCGCTCCGGCGAGCCCGGTCGACCAGCTCGGCGCGGCTCACCGATCCGGGGCGCGGTCGCGGCGCACGCAGCTTCGCGTCGAGGAAGACGGCATCCAGCTCGGCACTCGCGCTGGCCCTGCCTGGCTCCTCACTCACGTTCGCAGAGTACGGGCACTGCTGGTCCGCGCACGGGACGGATCGCGGGGACGGACGAAAGGCCCGAACTCCGACGCGCGGGCCCATGCTGGACAGCGGGGCACCCGGCAGCCAAGGTGTCGGTACATGTCGACCACGACGTGGTCGACGAGCAATGCACCTGAGAGGGGCCCCCGTGTCAGAGCCGCAGGAGAACGCGACCGTCGAGGAGACGTCAGGCAGCCCCCGACTGGCGATCCTGCTGGCCATGGCGATGTTCGTCCTGGTGGTGGACACCTCGTTGATGAACGTGTCGATCTCCGCCGTGGTCAACGACCTGGGCACGACGGTCAGCGGCGTCCAGTCGGCGATCGCGCTCGAGGCGCTCGTCTCCGCGGCCTTCATCCTGATCGGCAGCAAGATCGGCGACCTCTACGGCCGCAAGAAGGCGTACATCGTGGGCCTGCTCGCCTATGCGGTCGGTGCGTCCGCGATGGCGTTGGCGCAGAGCCTGACCGCGATCATCGTCTTCTGGGCGATCATCGGCGGCCTCGGCGCGTCCTTGCTCCTGCCGGCCATGCAGTCTCTGATCCACGGCAACTTCGCGGGAGCCGCGCAGCGCAAGGCCTATGCGCTGGTCGGGGCGGCAGCGGCGATCGCCGCCGGCGTCGGCCCCCTGATCGGTGGCTTCATCACGACCTACCTGTCCTGGCGCCTGGCGTTCCTGCTCGAGGTCGTCGTGATCGCGGTCGTGCTGTCCGGCATCGGCCTGGTCAAGGACGTCCCGTACACGGGGCCGCGCAAGATCGACTCGGTCGGAGCCGTCCTGTCCGTGCTGGGCATGGGTGGGGTCGTGCTCGGCATCCTCGTGTGGCAGGAGGGTGGCGAGTCGGTCCTCGCGATCCTGGCGGTCGGCGTCGTCGCCCTCGGCTCGCTCGTCTACTGGCTCGCGCGGCGCAAGCGCCAGGCCAAGCCGACGCTGATCGACCCGGACCTGTTCAGCTCGAAGGTCTTCCGCTTCGGCATCACGCAGCAGACCCTGCAGCAGATCGCCCTCGGCGGCACCATGATCGCCCTGCCGATCTACCTGCAGATCGTGCTGGAGTACAACGCGATGCAGGCGGGGCTGTCGCTGGCTCCGCTGTCCCTGAGCATGTTCGCGGTCGCCGTCCTCGCCGGCAAGAAGGCCGGCACGCGCAACCCCAGCGGCATCATCCGGTGGGGCTTCGCCCTGCTCGCCGCCGGCATCGCCCTCGTGCTGCCCATCGTGCCGCGGGCGGACTCCGGGTGGTGGCTGGTGATCCCCCTGATCATCGCCGGGTCCGGTCTCGGTCTGCTGGTCTCCCAGCTGAACAACTACACCCTGGCCCCGATCTCCGAGGAGCGCGTGAGCGAGGCCGCCGGCGTCAACTCGGCGGCCGGCTCCTTCGGGCTCTCGTTCGGCCTGGCGTTCGCCGGCGCGATCCTGCTGGCCGCGCTGTCGACCATCTTCACGTCGATGGCGGCGGAGAGCACCGTGCTGTCCGCGTCGGAGCAGACGGAGGTCGCCGACGTCCTCGAGCACGACGCCGAGGTGATGAGCAACACCGCCCTCGACGAGCTCCTGGTCGACGAGCCGCCGGCAACGCAGGACGAGATCATCCGGATCAACACCGAGGCGCGCCCGCTGGCGCTCCAGATCGCCATGCTCATCCCGCTGCTGGCCGCGCTCACCGGGCTGACGATCTCGTTCCGCATGACGCGCCTCCCTCAGGCACCACCGACGGCGCCCGTCGAGGCCGCGGTCTGGGGCTGACCGGAACAGACCTGCACGTCAGGGGCCCGACACGCCGGACGGTCGACAAATCCTCAATATCGGGCACGATCCTGCCGATAAGAACCGTGGGGTAGGCATACGCGAAGCCCGCCGATCGAGCCGCCCCGCTGGAGGAGACCGTGACCAGTACCACGCAGCACGACACCCCGACGCCCGCCACAGGCGTGGGCGCGCTCACGCATCGCGAGCGCGTCGTCCTGGCGGAGCTCGGTGAGGACATCACCCTGGAGGACATCGCCCGCCGGCTGTGGGTCACCCGCAACACGGTGAAGTCCCAGCTTCGCAGCGCCTACCGCAAGATGGGCGTGTCCACGCGCGCCGAAGCGGTGGCCTGGGCGCAGGCCCACGGCATCTGACCCGCTTCCCGTGAGACCGGCGCCTCGACCGGGCAGACTCGGGGTATGGGCGCAGACACGGCCTGGGTGCTGCACGTCGACCTCGACCAGTTCGTCGCGGCGGTCGAGGTGCTGCGCCGCCCGGAGCTGGTAGGCAAGCCGGTCGTGGTCGGCGGTCGCGGCGACCCGACCGAGCGAGGAGTCGTGTCGACCGCGTCCTACGAGGCACGCGCGTTCGGGGTGCACTCCGGGATGCCGCTGCGGATCGCCGCGCGCAAGCTGCCCGACGGGGTGTTCCTGCCGGTGGACGCGCCGGAGTACGAGGCGGCGTCGGAGCGTGTGATGACGACGCTGCGATCGCTCGACGTCGTCGTCGAGGTGCTCGGGTGGGACGAGGCGTTTCTCGGAGTCCGCACCGACGACCCGGAGGCCCTGGCCCGGCGGGCGCAGGAGGCGGTCCTGCGCGAGACGCAGCTGCACTGCTCGGTGGGCATCGGGGACAACAAGGTGCGCGCGAAGATCGCCACGGACTTCGGCAAGCCCGCGGGCGTCTTCCGGATCACCGCCGCGAACTGGTTCGAGGTGATGGGACACCGGCCGACCCGCGAGCTGTGGGGCGTGGGATCGAAGGTGTCCAAGCGACTCACCGCGCTCGGCATCACCACCGTGCACGAGCTCGCGGCCGCGCCTGCCGACGCCCTGGTCGCGGAGTTCGGGCCGCGGATGGGGCTCTGGTACCACGAGCTCGGGCAGGGACTCGGGCCGGTCACCGTCGACGACAGCCCGTGGGTGCCCCGCGGGCACAGCCGCGAGACGACGTTCCAGCAGAACCTCACGACGCCCGAGCAGGTGCGCGAGGCGGTCCGCCGGCTGGCGCGCGACGTGGTCGAGGACACCGCGCAGGACGGGCGCCCGGTGATCCGCGTCGCGCTCAAGGTGCGCTACGCGCCGTTCGTCACCAAGGGCATGAGCCGCAAGCTGGTCGAGCCCACGCGCGACGCCGAGACCATCGTCGAGGCGACGATGGCGCTCGCGGAGAAGCTCGAGGACCGCGAGGTGCGGCTGCTCGGCGTGCGCGCGGAGATGGCGATGCCCGACGACCCCGTCGACCGGACCCCGGTCCGAGGCCGGATCTGACGTTCAGCCGGCCAGCGCCGCCCGCAGGAAGGCGATGTCGTCGGCCTGGGTCTCCGCGGGCGTCTCGACGATCGCGTCGCAGCCCGCCTCCCGGACCACGTGGGCGATGAGCTCCGGCGGGATCGTGCCCGTGGCGAAGCCGGCGTGCCGGTCGCGCGCCGAGCCGTGCGGGTCGCGCGAGCTGTTCGCGTGGACCAGGTCCACCCGGCCCGTGATCGCGCGGACGCGCTCGACCAGGGTCTCGAGGTCCTCCCCCGCCGCCCACGCGTGGCAGGTGTCGAGGCACAGGCCCACGTCGTACTCACCGATCGCGTCCCACAGCAGCGCGATCCGGTCGAGCGTCCGGGCGCACGCGTTCTCGCCGCCCGCGGTGTTCTCGACCAGCACCCGCACGGGGAACGTGGCCCGCTCGAAGGTCTTGCGCCAGTTGTCGACGCCGACGGCGATGTCGTCGCCGTCGCCGACGTGCCCGCCGTGCACGATGAGCCCGCGGGCGCCCAGGGTTGCCGCCGCCGCCGTGTGCTGGGCGATCATGTTGCGGCTCGGGATGCGGATCCGGTTGTTGGTGGACGCGACGTTGACCAGGTAGGGCGCGTGCGCGTAGATGCCCAGGCCGGACGCGACCAGCGCGTCGGCGTCGGCGCGCGGCACCGGCTTCTTCCACCCCTGCGGGTCGGCCAGGAACAGCTGCACGGACTGCGCGTCGAGCTCGGCGGCAGCAGCCACCGGGTCGTCGCCGCGCACGTGGGCGCCGATCAGGACCACGTCGATCTCCTTCCGCTGGACCAGCGCCAGGCTAGACCGAGACGCCCACAACCGCCGTGACTGCACCAGCCCGCCGCAGTACGGTGCCCAGCATGACCCGGACACTCGGTCTGTGCTTTGCCCATCCCGACGACGAGGGGTACGGGGCGTTCGGGTCCGCCGCCCTGCACGTCGCCGACCCGGAGTTCCGGCTCGTGGTCCTGCACGCGACCGACGGCGGGGCCGGTGAGGTCGCACCGGGCGTCGAGGTCGGACCCGAGGGGCTGGGCGCGCTGCGCCGCGTCGAGGACGAGCGGGCATGGCGGGCCGTGGGACGGGTGCCGGACCGGCACGACTGGCTCGACCTGCCGGACGGCGAGGTCGCCGCGGTGCCGCACCCCGAGCTGGTGGACCGCGTCGCCGCCTTCCTGGACGAGGAGCGGCCCGACGTCGTCCTCACGTTCGGGCCGGACGGGATCACCGGTCATCCCGATCACATCGCCATCGGCGCGGCCACGGACGCAGCCTTCGACCGGGTGCGCGCCGACGGCGGCCCCGGGCTGCGCCGCCTCCTGCACGGCGGGATCCGGCAGTCGTGGTTCGACAGGCACCAGGCGTGGCGCGCGTCGCACGGGTTCGAACCGTGGGTGCCGGACCGGCTGTACCACCTGCGCGGGACGCCGGACGCGCTGATCGGCGTCGACGTGCCGACCGCCGGCGTCGCCGAGCAGGTGCTCGCCGGCCTGCGGGAGCACCGCAGCCAGGCGCACGTGCTGATGCCTGCAGGGCTGGACGACGGCTCGTTCCTCTGGGGCACCACGAGCGAGACGCACGTCATCGCCTGGCCACCTCGCGGGCCCGAGGACGCCTGCCTGACCGACGTGTTCGAGGGTCTCGGCTGAGGCTTCTCGCCGTGCGGTCCGCCCGCTGCGGAACGACGATGCATCCATGCAGGTCGCGCGCGGCATCCCCGCCCTCCTCGCGATCGTCGTGGCCTCCGGCTGCGCGGTCGGCTCGTCGGCGAGCCCGGCCGACGACGCGCGCGCCCTGTCCGATCCGGTCGCACAGGCGACGTCGGCGGTCGAGACCGCCACCATCGCCGTCCAGCTGCTCGGCGACGACCGCCTGACCGCCCCGGTGACGGACACCGCTCTCGTCGACCAGATCCACGTGCTCGAGGAGGCCGCCGACGCCGTCTCGACGCTCGTGCCCGGCGACGCGGAGGGCGCGGGGTGGCAGCAGGACGCGCTCGCCGCGGTCCGCGACGCGCAGGCGGCCGTCGTGGCTGCACGCGGCTGGGCGAACGACGCGGCCGGGTCGGGCGACGTGGTGCGCGCGGGGCTCGACGCGAGCGCCGACCAGCTGGACGAGCTGACCACCACGCTCGACGAGGCAGGTGCCTCGTGAAGAAGGTCCTCGGGCTCGCGCTCGGCATCCTCACCGCGATCGGCGGCTTCCTCGACATCGGGGACCTGGTGACCAACGCGGTCGTCGGCTCACGGTTCGGGCTGTCGCTCGCGTGGGTGGTGATCGTCGGCGTCGTGGGCATCTGCCTGTTCGCCCAGATGTCGGGACGCGTCGCGGCGGTGAGCGGGCGCGCGACGTTCGAGATCATCCGCGAGCGGCTGGGGCCCCGGGCGGCCGGCGCGAACCTCTCGGCGTCGTTCCTCATCAACCTGCTGACGCTCACCGCCGAGGTCGGCGGCATCGCGCTCGCGCTGCAGCTGGCCAGCAGCGTCGAGCCGCGGCTCTGGATCCCGGTGGCCGGGCTGGCCGTGTGGCTGGTCATCTGGCGGACGCGGTTCTCGATCATGGAGAACGTCACCGGCCTGGTCGGGTTGACGCTCATCGTGTTCGCGGTCGCGGTGTTCCTGCTCGGGCCCGACTGGGGAGACCTCGCCCAGCAGGCGCTCCACCCCACTGCGCCGGCCCAGGAGGGGCAGGCCGTGTACTGGTACTACGCCATCGCGCTGTTCGGGGCCGCGATGACGCCGTACGAGGTGTTCTTCTTCTCCTCCGGCGCCGTCGAGGAGAAGTGGAAGGTCAAGGACCTCGTGCAGTCCCGGATGAACGTGCTGGTCGGTTTCCCGCTCGGCGGCGTGCTGTCCGTCGCCATCGCCGCGTGCGCCGCGATCGTGTTCCTGCCGAAGGGCATCGAGGTCTCGTCGCTCTCGCAGATCGTGCTGCCGGTCGCGCTCGCGGGCGGCAAGCTCGCGCTCGCCGTCGTCATCGTCGGCATCGTCGCCGCCACGTTCGGGGCCGCGCTCGAGACGTCCCTGTCGAGCGGCTACACGCTGGCGCAGTTCCTGGGCTGGTCGTGGGGCAAGTTCCGCCGGCCGTCGCAGGCCGCCCGGTTCCACCTGACCATGATCATCTGCCTGCTCGTCGCCGTCGGTGTCCTCATGACCAGCGTCGACCCGATCAAGATCACCGAGTTCTCGGTCGTCTTCTCCGCCATCGCGCTGCCGCTGACGTACCTGCCGATCCTCGTCGTCGCCAACGACCCCGAGTACATGGGCACGTACGTCAACGGCCGCGTCACCAACGCGTTCGCGCTGGTCTACCTCGTGATCATCGTGGTGGCGTCCGTCGCCGCGATCCCCCTGATGATCGTGACGGGAGCGGGCTCATGAGCCTCCCACCGGACGAGCGCCCGCCGGGCCTCGTGCTCGACGCCCGCCTGCACCTGCTGGACCGGCAGATCCTGGACGTCGACGGGGTTCCCGTGTGCACGGTCGACGACCTCGAGGTGCACGGCGTCGACGGCAGCGACCGACCCGACGGCGCCCAGCCGGCGGTCGTGACCTCGTTGCTCAGCGGCGCCGTGCTGGCCACCCGGGTCTTCGGCGGGCGGCCGCCCTCGTCGCGCTGGCACCGGATCCGCTGGGCCCACGTCGCGGACGTCGGCACCACGGTGAAGCTCGGGGTGCGGGGGTCCGAGCTCGACGTCACGTGGACCGAGCGCTGGGTCCGCGACCACATCATCACGCGCATCCCCGGAGGCAGCCATGATCCTGGGTGACCTGCTCGACTCCCCCGTCGTCGACCCCGGCGGAGCCCGGCTCGGGTTCGTCGTCGACGTGCGGTTCGCGCTGGACGGACCGCTCGACGGCCTCCTGGCCGCGCCGCGTCTGCATGGGCTGCTGGTCAGCCCGCGCACGGGCACGTCGTTCCTCGGCTACGAGCGCAACGGCGTCAACGCTCCGGCGCTGCTGGCGCGCTGGTTCGCGTGGCGGCACCGCGGCACGTTCCTGGTGCACTGGACGGACGTGGAGTCGGTGACCGGGGACGCCGTCGCTCTGCGTGCGGGATTCCGGCGCTTCGCCGCCGACCTGCCCGGCACGCCGGCCCAGCGTCCGTGAGCATCCGGATCGGGACGTCCGGGTGGTCGTACGACCACTGGGACGGCGTCCTCTACCCCCCGGGCCTGCCGCCGTGGGACCGGCTCGGCCGCTACGCGCAGGAGTTCGACACCGTCGAGCTCAACGCCAGCTTCTACCGGTGGCCGCGCGAGTCGACGTTCGCCGGCTGGCGGCGCCGCCTGCCGCCCGGGTTCGGCATGTCGGTGAAGGCGTCGCGCGGCCTGACCCACGCCAAGCGCCTGTACGCGCCCGAGGCCTGGTCGGAGCGCATCGCCCGCTCCTGGCACGAGCTGGGCGAGCGGCGCGAGGTCGTGCTCGTCCAGCTGCGCCCCGACCAGGAGCGGGACGACGCCCGGCTGGACTGGTTCCTCGGCTCGCTGCCCGACTGGGTGCGCGTGGCCGTCGAGCTGCGCCACCCGTCGTGGCAGGCCGACGACGTCTTCGCGCTGCTCGAGCGTCACGGCGCCGCGTCGTGCGTGATGAGCGGCGCGCACCTGCCGTGCGTGCTGCGCGCCACCGCGCCGTACGTCTACGTGCGGATGCACGGCCCCGACCACGACCACCTCTACGGCGGCTCGTACTCCGAGGACGACCTGCGCTGGTGGGCCGACCGCATCCGCGAGTGGTCGCACGACGGGCACGACGTGCTCGTCTACTTCAACAACGACGGCGGCGGGAACGCCGTGCACAACGCCCGGACGCTGCGCTGGATCCTCGGCGCCTGAGGCATCAGAAGACCGGCTTGCCCCCCGTCACGCCCAGCACCGTGCCCGAGACGTAGGACGCGGTCGTCGCCGAGGCGAGGAAGACGAACGCGGGGGCGACCTCGGCGGGCTGACCGGCACGGCCCAGGGGCGCGTCGGACCCGAACTTCTCGATCTTCTCCGGCGGCTGCGTCGCGGGCTGCAGGGGCGTCCAGATGGGTCCCGGCGCGACCGCGTTGACCCGGATCCCGCGCGACCCGACCTCCGCGGCGAGGTTGACGGTGAAGTTGTTGATCGCCGCCTTGGTCGAGGCGTAGTCGAGCAGCGACTCCGACGGCTGGTAGGCCTGGATCGAGGAGTTGTTGATGATCGCTCCCCCGTCGGACAGGTGCTCCAGGGCGGTCTGGGTCACCCAGAACAGCGCGTACAGGTTGGTGGTGAAGGTCCGGTCGAGGTCGTCGGTCGTGATGTCGGCGATCGACTCCCGCCTGGCCATCTGGAAGCCGGCGTTGTTCACCAGGACGTCCAGCCCTCCCAGCTGTTCGACGGCGTCGCGCACGAACGCGCGCGCGACCCCCTCGTCGCGCAGGTCCGCGGGGAGCAGCACGCAGCGTCGGCCCGCCTCCTCGACCCACCGGGCCGTCTCCTGGGCGTCGACCTGCTCCTCGGGCAGGTAGCCG
This sequence comes from Cellulomonas sp. P1_C4, assembly GCF_056406355.1. Taxonomy (NCBI): domain Bacteria; kingdom Bacillati; phylum Actinomycetota; class Actinomycetes; order Micrococcales; family Cellulomonadaceae; genus Cellulomonas; species Cellulomonas sp. P1_C4. The sequence goes on from NZ_JBFUAI010000006.1 coordinate 180,339, forward strand.
ATCGCGACGTCGGCCCCCTCGCGGGCGAACGCGATGGCGACCGCGCGGCCGATGCCCGAGTCTCCGCCGGTGATCAACGCTCGCTTGCCGGTGAGCTTGCCGCTGCCCTCGTAGCTGCTCTCGCCGTGGTCGGGCTGGGGCGTCATGTCCCCGGTCAGGCCCGGGGGCTGCTGCTGCTGGGCGGGGAAGGTCGTGTCGTCGTCGGGCATGGCTGCTCCTAGCCGTCGTCGGGTGCGGGTGTCAGGGGGCGACGAAGCCGATGGCCTTGTGGCTGCCGTCGCAGAACGGGGCGATCGCGGACGCGCCGCAGCGGCAGAGCGCCACGGTGCGTCGACGTCGCTCGATGGGTACGCCGGCGCCGTCGACGAGCTCGACGTCCCCGCGCACGAGAAGCGGACCGTTGGGGCACGCCTCGATCGTGGCGGGCTGCGGCGCGCTCATGCCGCTCGGAGGGACGAGGTGCCCGCCGACCAGGCACCGAGCAGGTGCCGACCGACGAGGTCGTCCAGGTGCAGGCAGGCCGCGGCGCCGAACAGGACGTCCGCGACGAGCTCCGGCTCCTGCTCGGCGAGTCCCCCGGCCAGGTCGCGGCCGGCGATCTGCTCGTGGACGGCGTCGGCCTCGACGTGCTCGTCGAAGTACTCGGTGGTGCCGGCGTCGTGGCCGAGGCGCCGGAAGCCGTCGCCGTACAGGCGGCTGGGCAGCGACGACGTCATCTCGAACGCGGCGAGATGCCCGGCGATCGCGCCGCGCCAGCGCCGGTGCAGGCCGAACAGCGACATGAGGTTGAGGGCGGCGAGCGTGACCGCGGGGATCCGGTCGACGTAGTACCCGTAATCGTCGACGAGGCCCGCGCCGCGCATCGTGCGGGCGAACAGCGCGCTGTGCATCCGTTCCGGCCGGCCGCCGCCGTACTCGTCGGACTGCACCTCGACCAGCGCCGCCTTCGGGGCTCCGGACAGGCGCGGGATCGCCCACGTGTGGGGGTCGGCCTCCATCAGCTGGTACAGCGACCGATGGATGAGGAGCTCCTCCACCTGCGCGGCGTCGGCGGTCCTGCTCACGTAGCGGGCGACGCTCGGGCCCGGTCCCGGGGCGGTCATCGCGAACAGTGCCGACGCCACGGCCTCGCGTTCCGCGGCGGTCTCGGGCGGGACCGGGACGGCGTCGCGGAGCGCCCGCTCGAACGCCTCCTCCAGGATCCGGCGCAGGCGCAGCAGCTCCGGGTCCCACTCCCAGGCGTCGTCCACGCCCTCGAACCCGCGATAGTGGAGCGCGTACAGCGTCCACAGCGTGAGCTGCAGGTCGTCGTCGACGAACGGGTCGGGGACGTCCGCGGCGGTGCGCCAGCGATCCACCAGCGACGCGTCCGCGACGGCGTCGGCGTGCGGAGGATGGACCAGCAGGTCGGTGAGCGACGAACCCAGGGGTCCTCGCGGTGCGGGCAGCTTCATGCGTCGAGCTCCGTCCGGGTACAGCCGCCCGATGCTGGAGCAGCAAGCCTTGCCTTCAGCCTGCGCCAGGGCGGCCTGGACCGCGACCGCTCCCGGGCGTCAGGGTCGACTGAGACGAAGCAGCTCCACGTCGACCAGGCGCCCACCGACCACGGACGCCGTCATGAACGTCGCGAACGGCTGTCGTCGACGGTCCGTCGGCGAGCCGGGGTTGAGCAGTCGCATCCCTCGCGGGGTGACCGTGTCCCACGGGATGTGGCTGTGGCCGAACACGAGGACGTCGAGGTCCGGGTGCTCGTCGTCGCAGCGGCGCTCGCGGCCGCTTGCCGCCCCGGTCTCGTGCACGACGCCGAGCCGCAGGCCGTCCAGCTCCACCCGGGCGACGAGCGGCAACCGCTCCCGCAGCGCGGGACCGTCGTTGTTCCCGTAGCAGGCGACCAGTCGCCGGGAGCGCGCGGCCAGGGCGGTGTGCGCGTCGACGGAGACCCAGTCGCCGGCGTGGATCACGACGTCGGCCGCGTCGACCGCCTCCCACACCACAGCCGGCAGGTCGCGGGCGCGGCGCGGGAGGTGCGTGTCCGCGAGCAGGACCAGCTGCACGGTTCCTCCCGCCCGGTCAGCCGACGAAGATGCAGAACGGGTGGCCCGCGGGGTCGGCGTAGACCCGCAGCGGCTCCTCGAGGTCGTCGGACCGGTCGAACAGGAGCCGCGCGCCCAGCCGGAGGGCCCGCTCGTGCTGGACGTCGAGCTCGGCGACGTCGGGCACCGTGGTGTCGAGGTGCAGCTGCTGCGGGATCGGACCCTCCGGCCACGTGACCTCCGGCAGGGCGTCGACCTGCTGGAAAGCCAGCGGGACGCCGCTGGTCGACCGGAGCACGAGCCAGTCCTGCTCGCCGTTCTCGGGCTCGTCGCCGGGCCGGTACTCGAGCCCGAACAGCTCGCGGTAGAACTCCGCCAGCCGGCGGACGTCGGTCGTGTCGAGCACGACCTGCCGGATCGTCGGGAACGTCGCCATGAGTCCTCCTCTCGGTGTCGGACAGGACCGTCGCGCGCCGTGCTCCGGCCCCGGTGGACCCGACCCACTCTGGCAGGCGCTCCGTCCCGGTGGTAGGACCGAGCCCCCCCGCCCGAGGAGATCGCCTGCGATCGAGCCGGCGTTCCCGCGGGCGGATCTCCAGGCGCCGGGGCACGCGGGGCAGCGCGGGCGTGGTGCATGGCTGAGCCGTTCAGCCCGGTCACCGCGCCAGGCGCGCCCACCACCGGTGCCATGGCGGCGCGTCCTGCCAGTTGAGCCGGAGCGTCCGCCAGGCGCGGTCGAGCCTGTGCACGCGCTGCGCGTGCCCGCGCAGCGACCGGGCGGACACCCCGACGCGCAGGAAAGGGTCGAACCGGATCCGCCGACCGGGACCGAGCGCGAACGCGAGGTCGAGGTCGTCGTGCACCTCGGGGTCGTCGCGCCGGACGGCGGCCCGGACCTCCAGCCACGACCTGCGGCGCACCGCCATGCTGGACCCCCACAGCGGGGTGTGGCCGAGCGCGAGGTGCGCCAGCACGTAGTACGCACCCAGGTAGGCACCGGACGCGACGTCCCGCACCATCGGAGCCAGGTCGAAGAACCGACCGGAGCCCGTCACGGCGTCGAGCCCGGGGTCGTCGGCCATGCGCGCGGCGATGCGCTCCACCCACCGCGGGTCGGGGCGCGAGTCCGCGTCGAGGCGGGCGATGACGTCGCCGCGGGCGCGGTCGTACCCGGCTGCGGCCGCGCTCGGGATGCCGACGCGCGGCTCCGACACCACGGTGGCGCCCCACGCCCTGGCGACCGCGGCCGTGGCGTCGGACGACCCGTTGTCCACGACCACGACCTCGGACGGTGCGACCGTCTGGCGGCTCAGGCGTTCGAGGCACTCGCGCAACGCGGGCGCGTCGTCGCGGACCGGGATGACGACCGAGACGGTCGGGCGGCTCATGCGACGACGAGCCGACGTCGGCGGGCCAGCGCGAGCCCCGCGACGACGCTGCCGGTGAGCCCCGCGGCGAGGTCGCCGACCGTGTCCTGGTAGCCCACGTGGATGCTCGGGTCGAGGAAGGTGTGCCCCGCCCACTCGCCGATCTCCCACAGCACCGCCAGCGCGCCGCCCGTCCCCGCGACGAGCACGACGCTCCCCCACCGTGGGCGGCGGGCGCCGTCGACGAGGTCCGAGGGCAGGACACCCCAGCGCACGAGCGCGAGCACGGCGACGAGCGCGACCAGGCCGGTCGCGACCGCGTGTACCGCGACGTCCAGCCAACCCACCGCGTCGTACCACCCGAGCTGCGCGGCCCAGGCCGCCAGCAGGAGGGCACCGCAGTACGCCACGTCGAGCGACGCCGGGACCCCGATCACCCGCGGAACGAGCGACCCGCCGAGAACGAGGAGGAAGAGCGCGGTCGCCACAGGCCCGGACAGCCAGGTCCCGACGACAACGCTGACCGCGGCGAGCGCCCGGACGAGATCACCAGGGACGACGCGGCGCGGCCACGCGGACGCCTGCAGCATGGGTGCGCCTTCCGGGGTCGAGATCCGGCCCGCGCCGCACCTCCGAGCACGGGCAGCTCCTCGACCCGGACCCCCATGGTGCGCCACGGCCGACGGTCGCGCCGGGCGAGACTCGGTCCGTCGGCCCCGGCTTGCGGGTACACCTCGCCCTGTGCGAGTCGCTGCCGTCCGCCGACGACGCCGTCGACCTCGTCGCCGCGCAGCTCGTCGTCCCGTTCGTGACCGACCCCGTCGCGGGGCTGGCGGAGCTGGTCCGCGTGACCCGGCCAAGATCGTGGCCGCCTACGCGTCCTTCGACGAGTGGTGGGGGACGCGACGCAGCAGCACCGCGACGGCGACCGCTGAGAAGGCCAGGAGGACGGCGCCGAGCAGCTGCGTCGACTGGAACGCGTCGCCGAACGCTCCACGCGCCGCGTCGAGCAGCTCGCCGGCGGCCGACGGGGGCAGGTCGCGGGCGACGTCGATCGCGCGCCCGAGAGTGCCGTGCGCCGCCTGCCACGCCTCGTCGGGGACCTCGTCTGGCGGCGGCGGGGCCATCCCGTCGCGGAACACCACGCCCGCGACGCTCCCGAGCACCGCGATGCCCAGGGCTCCCCCGAGGTTGGTGCACGTCTCCAGCAGGGCGGACGCCCTCCCGGCCTGTCGCACCGGCGCGGCGGACACTGCCAGCCCGGTGGCGACGACGTACACGGGTGCGAGGCCGATCGACAGGATCACCGATCCCACCACGTAGAGCGGCAGCCCCCCGCCGTCCGGGACGGGCACGAGGAGGGCGAACCCCAGGGCGGACACCACGAGGCCGGCGGCCAGCGCCGCGCCCGGGCGCAGCCGGTGGGCGACGCGCGGCGCGGCCACGGACCCGGCCAGGTAGCCGAGCGCCGACGGGATCGTCCAGAGGCCCGCCTCGAGCGGCGAGAGCCCGAGCACGAGCTGCAGGTACTGCGCGAGCAGGAACTGCATCCCGTAGAGCACGAAGAAGGCGATCGCGTTCGTCGCGACCGGGAGCGCGAACGTCCGTCGCCGGAAGAGCTCGAGCCCGAACGTGGGGTGCCGGCGCTGACGGGTGAGGAAACCGACGCCCGCCGCCGAGCCGACGACCAGCGCGACCAGCGGCTGAGCGCCTGCGCCGGACTCGGCGAGCCGGGTGACGGCGTACACGACCAGGAGCACGGCGACGACGGAGAGCCCGGCGCTGCGCAGGTCGACGGGTGCCGCGTCCTCGTCGCGGAACTCGGGCAGCAGGCGCGGGCCGAGCACCACGAGCAGCAGCATGACCGGGACAGCGACGACGAACACCGACCCCCACCAGAAGGCGCCGAGCAGCAGCCCGCCGACGACAGGACCGATCACGCCGCCGAGCGCGAAGCTCGCGGTCCAGACCCCCAGCGCCGTGCTGCGCTGGCGGGCGTCGACGAACATCGAGCGGATCAGCGACAGCGTCGACGGCATGAGCGTGGCGCCCGCGACGCCGAGCAACACGCGCGCGGCGACGAGCATCTGCGGGGTCGTGGACAGGGCCGCCAGCAGGGACAGCACGCCGTAGGCGCCGCCGCCCAGCAGGAGCAGCCGCCGACGGCCGACCCGGTCCGCCAGGGCACCCATCGTCATGAGCGAGCCCGCCAGCAGGAACACGTAACCGTCGACGATCCACAGCAGCTGCTCGTTCGTCGGGCGCAGCTGCTCGGAGATCGCCGGGAGTGCGAGGTGCAGCACGTTCGAGCCCATCGACACCACCAGGCACGGGAGCACCAGCACAGCGAGGGCCGTCCACTCGCGTGTCCCGGCGCGGATCTGGGTCTCGGCCATACACACCAGTCAACCGCTGTGAGCGGTGTCACACCACTCAGACGGTTAGAGTGGTGTTATGCGCGACGTGGGAAGTGCCGACGCGACCGTCCGGGCCGAGATCCCGCCCGCCGCGCTCGTCGTGAAGGACTTCGTCAACTCGGCCGATCTGGCGGCCGGCACCGAGGAGCTGTCGTCGCCCGCCGCACTCGGCGCGTGGCTGGACGCGCACGGCCTCGTCGGCCCGGCGGGCGCGCTCGACGACGCTGAGGTCGAGCGCGCCGTCGCGGTCCGCGAGGGCCTGCGCCAGCTGTTGCTCGTCAACGCCGGCCATGCCGCCGACGCACCCACGCTCGACCGGTTCAACGCGGCGCTCGCTTCGACGGCGCTCGTCGTCCGGTTCGACGCCGTGGGCGACCGCACCCTAGCGCCCGCAGATCCCGCACCCGTCGCGACCGCGGTGGCCCGRCTGCTCGCGGCGGTCGACCAGGCCCGCGCCGACGGCGTCTGGGAGCGGCTCAAGGTGTGCGCCCGCGACGAGTGCCGGTGGGCGTACTACGACGCGTCGCGCAACCGGTCGGGCCGGTGGTGCTCGATGACCGACTGCGGCAACCGCGTCAAGATGAGGCGCGCCTACGCCGCCCGGACCGGCCGCGCCTAGCCTGGACCGATGGACGTGATCGAGTGGTTGCTCGAGGGCGACCCCGCCATCCGCTGGCAGGTGCTGCGTGACCTCGCGGGCGCATCCCCCGACGATGTCGAGGCCGAGCGGGCACGCGTCGAGCACGAGGGCTGGGGCGCTCGGCTGCTGGCGCTCGAGGACGCCGACGGGCTGTGGGCGGGCGGCGCGTGCTTCCCCGCGGGCTACGCGGGCGACGAGCCCGGTCAGCCGTGGACCGCGACGATGCACACGCTGCAGACCCTGCAGCTCCTCGGCCTGGACCCGGCGTCCGCCTCGGCCCGCCGCGCCGTCACGCTCGTCGCGGAGAACGGGAGGTGGGAGCACGCGGGCCAGCGGTACTTCGACGGGGAGGTCGAGCCCTGCATCAACGGCCGGACCATCGAGTCGGGCGCCTACTTCGGGGTGGACGTCGCCCCTCTCGTCGACCGGGTGCTGGGCGAGCGCCTGCCCGACGGCGGGTGGAACTGCGAGGTCGAGAACGGGTCGGTGCGGTCCTCGTTCGACACGACGATCGACGTGCTCGACGGGCTGCTGGCGTTCGAGCGCGCGACGGGCGGGTCGCCCGCCGTCCGCGAGGCCCGGCACAGCGGCGAGGAGTACCTGCTCCGGCGCAGCCTGTTCCGACGACTGAGCACCGGCGAGGTCGCCGATCCCACGTACCTCGACCTCGCGTTCCCCTACTACTGGCAGTACGACGTGCTGCGCGCGCTCGACTACTTCCGCGGCGCGGGCGCCGACCCGGACCCTCGCACGGCGGAGGCCGTCGAGCACGTCCGCTCGCGGCAGCAGCCCGACGGACGGTGGCTGCTCGACCGCGTCCCCGCGGGTCGGGTCCACTTCGACCTCGAGGACGGCGTGGGCCTACCGAGCCGGTGGAACACCCTGCGCGCACTGCGGGTGCTCGCGTGGTGGGACGCCGGGAGCTGAGCAGGTAGACAATCGCCAGATGGGCGTCCCCAAGGAGACCGAGTCGAGCATCGACCTTCCGGTGTCGAAGGAGGTCGCCTGGCAGGCACTCACCAGAGCTGCACGTGCCGGCGAGACCCTCCCCGGCGCGACCTGGCACCTCGAGCACGCCGACGTCGCGATCGACTCCGCGACCCCGGGCGAGGGTGCGGGCGGCTCGGGGCGCTGGTACGGCATCGACTACCGCGTCGCCGCACACCTCGTGCCGCAGGGTGCCGGCCGAACCCTCCTGCTGCTGACCGCGGATCCCGGCGTCGAGCAGTCCGGCCTGGGCGGGGAGGTGCGAGTGTCCGCCTCGCACCGGCACGCCCGGCGCGACCTGGAGGCACTCGCGGCGGCCACGGGCGCCCAGGTGACGAACGGCGGCCGCGAGTAGCCGCCGCTCCCGCTAGTCGAGCTCGTCGGACGCGAGCAGGCCGACGTCCACCAGGTCGAGCGGGTGGACCCACGCGTCGGTGACGGGCACGCCCCCGGCCCGCGCGATCGCCCCGCGCAGCGGGATCGCCCAGATGTGCTCGATGAGCGCGATCGCGGCGGCGCTGCCGTCGGGGATCGAGTCCGCGACGTTCCACACCTGGGAGTCGTCGATGAGATGGCCGTCCGAGCCGGCGTCGGCGCCGGCGATGGCGCCGGCCTCGGCACCCTCCTGCCCCGCCAGGCCCAGCCCGAGCAGCGCACCGACGGTGGCGCCGAACTCCTCGGCCTCGGGGATCGAGAGGTCGCTCTGCCGGAACGCCTCGATGGCCCCGGCATCGTTCTTTTGCACGACGAGCACGTCGATCAGCCGGATCTGGTCGTTGTCACGCAGGTACGCGAGCTCGTCGAGGATCTCGCCGGTGAAGTTCGGCTGGTCGAAGGCGACCACGAGCAGCTGAACAGGTCCGATGGGCATGCTGATCTCCTGGGTGCGGTCTGGGGTGGGTGGTGACGGATCGGACGGGTCGCTCAGGCGTTGAGCACCTTCTGCTTCTGGGCGTCGAACTCCTCCTGCGTCAGGATGCCGGCGTCGAGGAGGCCCTTGAGCTTGGTGAGCTCCTCGTACTTGTCCTCCGGCGGTGCCGCGGGGGGCGCCTGGACCACGGGCGGTGCCTCCGCGACCGGGGCCGCCGCGGCCTGCTGCTCCGCCTCCGCCGCGCCTCGAGCCTCGCCACGCTTCGACGCGACGTGGGCCGTGGCCCCCAGGACTGCGGCCCGTCTCAACATGCGCGGCATCTCGATGCTCCTTCTGCTGGGGCTGGGCCCGGTGGCCCCGCCACGGTCTACCTCAGGCCATGCTCTGCCCGGCGTCGACCGGGTTGCTCACCCGTACGCGCGCTCACCCGGGTGAGCGGTCGGCGGTGGCGGGCTCGTCGAGAACGACAGCACCTCGAGCCCCAGGTCGAAGAGCTGGTGCAGGACGCCCTGGACGTGCGCCTGGTCCGTCAGGCACCCGATCAGCTCCGTCCGGCCCTCGCCCGCCGTGAGCGTCATCCCCTCGAAGGCGTCGCCGAAGCGCGCGTCGAGCTCTCCGGCGACGACGATCGTGCAGAGGACCATCTGCGCATCGTGCGCGACCGCATGGTCACGACGGACCACCCACGGGGCTGCTCACCCGGGTGGTCGGGTCGACCTCGTCGTCCATCGCGCGAAGCCTCGCGATCGCGGCGTCCCGCGACGCGACCCCGAGCTTGCGGTACGCCGCCTTCAGGTGGGACTTCACCGTGTTGTACGAGATGAACAGCTGGTCGGCGATCTCCCGCTGCTGCAGACCGTCGGCGGCGAGCCGCAGCACGACGACCTCCCGCTCGGACAGCTCCTCCCCGAACTCGGCGGCGTGACGGGTCGGGGCGGCCAGCTGGTCGCGCAGGGCCGCCGCGCGCGCGACGAGCGCGCCGGGGCCGGGTAGGCGGTCGAGGATCTCCTGCGCCCGGTCGACGGACTCCAGCGCCGCGGCGCCCTGGCCCACGTGGCGCTGGCCGGCAGCCAGCAGCAGGAAGGCGTTGGCCAGCCAGGTGCTCCGTGGCATGTCCTCCAGGACGTCGATCGCCGACCGGTACTCGGCCAGCGCGCCCTGCGGGTCCCCGAGGCGTCGCGCGCGCTCGCCCTGGGCCAGCGCCAGGATCGCGCCCGGCAGGGAGCGGTCGGCTCCGGCGACGCGGAGCGCCTCGGTCATGCGGTCGAGCAGCGGGTCCGCGTGGCTCGCTGCCTCGGCCGCCGACTCCGCCAGGCCCAGGTTGCCCACGGCGAAGGCCAGCATGATCGGGTTGGCGTCGGAGATCTCGCCCACCCCGCGCTGGAGCGTCTCGCTCGCCTCGGCGTCGCCCAGCAGGTACTGCGCCTGGCCCAGGCACGCGAGCGCGATGCCGTGCCAGCTGCGGTTCGGCGCCCCGGCGATGGCGCGCAGGGCCGCCGCCTGCGCCCGCGCCACGTCGTGGACACCGGTCACGCTGTCGAGGAAGTCGACCCGGAAGCCGAGCGTCAGGCCACCGGCGTCCCGTTCATCCAGGGGCCCGGTGCGCGCCACATCGAGCCACTCCGTCGCCTCGTCGAGGCGGTTGTCCAGGCTCGCGGTGAGGGCGCGCGCGAACGCGAGAGCGGGGTCGCGGCGCGCCTCGGGCCAGGACAGCGCCGTGAGCCACCGGTCGAGCTTCGCGCGGCGCCCGCTGACCGACATCGGCTGTGCCTGACCGGCGACCAGGCGGGACGCGACCGCGACGTCGCGCGCGGCGATCGCGTGCTCGGTCGCCGCCTCGAGGTCACCGGCGGCCTCGAGCCACGCGGAGGCCCGCGCGTGCAGCGCCGGGACCAGGTCGGGCCTCGTCCGGGTGAGCTCGACGCGCAGCGCCTCGCTGAACAGCTGGTGGGCGTGGTACCACTCCCCCGCGCTGTCCACCGAGATGAACAGGTTCGCCCGCTCGAGGTCGGCCAGCAACGCGCCCGACCCCGTCGTCCCGGCCACCGCGTCGCACAGCGGGCCGTTGAGCCTGCTGAGGATCGAGACCTGGAGCAGGAACTGGCGCGTGGAGGGCTCGACGAGCTCGAGGACGTCCCGCGAGAGGTAGTCGACGACGTGCCGGCTGGCACCCGAGAACTGGTCGATGAATGCCGAGCGGCCGACCGTCGGCATGAGCAGGGAGGCGAGGCGCAGGGGGGCCGGCCACCCGCCGGTCCGCTCCGTCAGCCGTCGCTCCTGGTCGGAGGTCAGCCCGGCGACGCCGATCCCGTCGAAGAAGCGGGTCACCTCGGCGTCGTCGAACCGGAGCGCGTCCGCACGGACCTCGACCAGGTCACCCGAGGCCCGCAACCGCGCGATCCCCAGGGCCGGGTCCGAGCGCGTCGCGACGACCAGCTGGACGCGCGCCGGCCGGTAGCGCATGAACTCCGCGAGCTGCGCACTGATCGCCGGGGTCTCGGCGCGGTGGTAGTCGTCGAGGACGAGGACGACGTCGTCGGCACCGTCGGCCAGCTCGTCGTACAGCCGCGGGAGTGCGACGTCGACGATCTGCGCCGGTCGGGCGCGCATCGCGGCCAGCGTCGCCTCGCCGACGCCCGCCTCGGCCATCGCCAGCGCGGCGACGACGTGCGTCCAGAACCGCTCCGGCTCGCCGTCGCCCGCGTCGAGCGTCACCCAGGCGAACCGCTCGGACGGATCGGCCCGGACCCACTCGGCCAGCAGGGTGGTCTTCCCGTACCCCGCGGGCGCCGAGACCAAGGTCAGCGGGTGACCGCGACCCTCGCGCAGCGTGTTCAGGAGCGCGGGTCGCGGCACCGAGCCGCGCGGCGGTCGGGGCGGGGCGAGCTTCGCCCGGACCACGCCGAGATCGAGCGTCCGCCGCGGCGTGCCTGCCCGCTCCGAGCCGATGTCGTGCACCACGAACTCTCTCCCCAGGGCCGCTTCGGTGAAACCCTAGCCCGGGAAGGTGTCAGACCGGGCAGATCGGGCGTTCGGGGTCGCGGTCACCCGGGTGAACGTGGCGGGGGGTGATCCCGCACCCCGACCGGCCGTCGGACGATCGCACCGAGCCCCCGACACGGGTCTCGCGACTGCCCGCGCACGCGACGGGTGCTCGTCTCCACCACGAAGGAGCCCCGCCATGGACCTGTCCGCGACGTTCGGAAGCGGTGACGTGCTGCTCTGGATGCTGGAGTTCTTCCTCTTCATCATCTGGTTCTGGCTGCTGATCGCCATCTTCAGCGACCTGTTCCGCGACCCCGACACCGGCGGCGGCGCGAAGGCCCTGTGGGTCGTGCTGCTGATCCTGCTGCCGTTCCTGGGCATCCTGCTCTACCTCATCGTCCGGGGTAAGGGCATGGGCGAACGCCAGGCCAAGCAGATGCAGGCGGCCCAGTCCGCATTCGACGACCGGATCCGCACCGCGACCGCGTCGTCGCCGTCGTCCTCGCCGGCCGACCAGATCGCCCAGGCCAAGGCGCTGCTCGACTCCGGTGCCATCGACCAGGCCGAGTTCGCGAAGCTCAAGGCCGCGGCGCTCGGATCCTGAGCCACCTACCGAGAAGTGAGGACGATCTGATGAGCGAGACATCGTTGGACCAGCTGGGACCCGTCGACTACGTCGTCGTGGAGTTCCCGGCCGGACAGAGCAGCTTCACCGGGGAGATGATCGACGAGCTGATCAAGCTCGTCGACGCCGGGACCATCCGCGTGATCGACGTGCTGGTGCTGACCAAGAACGAGGACGGGTCGGTGGACGCCATCGAGCTGTCCGACATCCCCCAGCTGGGCGAGCTGCAGAAGATCGAGGCCGAGCTGGCCGAGCTCCTCGCGGCCGACGACGTGGAGAACCTCGCCGCCGCGATGGACGCGGGCACGGTCGCCGGCGTGCTCATCTGGGAGAACCTGTGGGCCGCGGGCTTCGCGTCCGCCGCCCGTCGCTCCGGAGGCCAGCTCATCGCCGACGGCCGCATCCCGATCCAGGCGATCATCGCGTCGATCGAGGCCGACGCCGCACTCGAGGAGGCCTGACATGCCGCTCCGCCCTGCACGTGTCGGGAGGGTCGGCGTCATCGGCCACCCCGTCGCCAAGACCGCCGTCGTCGCCAAGGCGATCACGCCCGGCCCCGCACCGATCGCCAAGACCGCCGTCGTCGCGGCGGCCGTGACCCCCGGGCGCCGACGCCGTATCTAGTACGCCGCCCGACCCGACACCGCCGAGAGGGACGTACATGAGCGAGAACCGCAGCGACCTGGCCGTAGGCCTGAGCGTCTTCGCCGGGACACTGATGGTGCTGATCGGGATCCTGCACGCGATCCAGGGCGTCGTCGCACTGGTCAACGACTCGTTCTTCCTGGTCGGGCCCAAGTGGACGTTCTCGTTCGACGTCACCACCTGGGGCTGGATCCACCTGCTCGTCGGCATCCTCGTCGCCTTCGCCGGTTTCTTCGTCTTCCGTGGCGCGATCTGGGCTCGCACCGTCGGCGTCCTGCTCGCCGCGTTCAGCGCGATCGTCAACTTCGCCTGGCTGCCCTACTACCCGGTGTGGGCCCTCGTGGTCATCGCGTTCGACGTCTTCGTGATCTGGGCCCTGACGCTCCACGGTCGCGACGTCGCCGCCTGAGCGCACCGAGCCATGGGATCACCGGACGGCATCGCCGGGGTGTTCGACCGCGCCGCCGCGACGTACGACGATGTGGGCGTGCCGTGGTTCGGGCCGATCGCCGCCGGCCTGGTCGAGGAGCTCGCCGTGGCGGCCGGCGAGCGGGTGCTCGACGTCGGCTGCGGTCGGGGTGCCGCGCTGGCACCCCTGGCGTTGGCGGCGGGTCCCGCCGGGTACGCGCTCGGCATCGACCTGGCTCCGGCGATGGTCGAGCTCACCGCCCGCGACCTGGCGGACCTCCCGCAGGTCGAGGTCCGGGTCGACGACGCGCGCGCGCCGGACCTCCCCCCGTCGTCCTTCGACGTGGTGGCGTCCTGCCTGGTGCTGTTCTTCCTGCCCGACCCCGCACACGGCCTGCGCGCGTGGACCGAGCTGCTGCGGCCCGGTGGCCGGCTCGGCGTGACGACGTTCGGGGAGCAAGACGAGGGGTGGCGGGCCGTCGACGCGCTGTTCGACCCGTACCTGCCGCCCGCGATGCTCGACGCCCGCACGAGCGGGCGGCGCGGGCCGTTCTCGTCGGACGGCGGCATGGCGGACCTGTGCACGGCCGCCGGTCTGGTCGACGTCCGGACGGTGCACCGGACGGTCGAGGCCAGGTTCCGCGACCCGGAGCACTTCCTCGAGTTCTCGTGGTCGCACGGTCAGCGCGCGATGTGGGAGGCCGTCCCGCCGGGCAGCCGCGACACGGTGCGCTCCGACGTGCTCGACGCGCTGGACAGCCTGCGCGACGCCTCCGGCCGGATCGTCCTCGGACAGGACGTGCGGCACACCCTCGCCCGGCGGCCCTGACCGATTGCGCCGGCGGCGAACCTGGGGCATATCCGCCCCGCCGCGCTCGCTGTACCCGCCGTGGAGCCTGAGCCCCTGGACGCGTACTCGCGCACGGTCGTCGCCGTCGCGGAGGCGGTGCTGCCCAGCGTCGCGAGCCTGACCGTCCGCACCGCCCGCGGCACGGGGGCCGGCAGCGCGAGCGTCATCACCACCGACGGGTACCTGCTCACCAGCGCGCACGTCGTCGCCGGCGCGACCCTGGCCGAGGCGGCATTCAGCGACGGCACGACGCTGCCGGCGGACGTCGTCGGACGCGACCCCCTCTCCGACCTCGCGGTGCTGCTCGCCCGGGGCGACGTGCCCGCGCCCGTCGAGCTCGGCGACGCCGCCGGGCTGCGCGTGGGCCAGCTGGTCATCGCGCTGGGGAACCCGCTGGGCCTGGCCGGGAGCGTGACGGCGGGCATCGTGTCGGCGCTCGGCCGGTCGCTCCCGACGGCCTCGGGCCGCGTGGTCGACGAGGTCGTGCAGACCGACGCCGCGCTCAACCCCGGCAACAGCGGCGGCGTGCTGGCCGACAGCGCCGGCCGGATGGTCGGCGTGAACACCGCCCTCGCCGGGATCGGCGTGGGTCTGGCGGTGCCGATCAACGCCACGACGCGGGAGATCATCACCACGCTCATGACCCGCGGGCGGGTGCGCCGGGCGTGGCTGGGCATCATCGGCGCGCAGGTGCCCCTCCCGCCGCAGCTCGCCGAGCGCATCGGCTCCCCCACCGGCCTGCAGATCGCCGGCGTCCAGCCCGGCAGCCCGGCGGCCCAGGCCGACCTGCACCGCGGCGACATCGTGGTCGAGCTCGACGGCAGCCGGGTGGTCACCTCGACCGCCGTGCAGAAGCTGATGGTCGAGGACGCGATCGACCGCCGGATCGAGGTCACGGTCTGGCGCAACGGCGCCCTGGTCGACGTGCTCGTCTTCCCGCGGGAGCTCGTCACCTAACCGGCCGCCAGTCGCTCCGCGCTCCGGTACGCCAGCGCGAGGATGGTCAGCACGGGGTTGAACCCGCCGTTCGTCACGTGCACCGACCCGTCCATCACCCAGAGGTTGTCGTGGCCGTGCACCCGGCCGTGGGGGTCCGTCACCGAGGTCGCGGGGTCGTCGCCCATGCGGCAGGTCCCCGCCTGGTGCTGGCCCGCGGTGACCCCGGTCGGCGCCGGGCCGGACGGCCAGACGCGCGTGGCACCGGACGCGTCGAGCCACTCGAGCGCGGCCGCCTCCTGCCGGCGAGCGGTGGCGAGCGTCATCGCGTGCTGACGCCCGGACAGGCGGGCGACGGGCATCCCGTGCCGGTCGACCAGCCGCGCGTCGAGCGTCACGCGCAGGTCGGGCATCGGGATCTCCTGCACGGGTCCGACCACGTGGCTGGTGCGCCGGTACAGGTCCCGCATCGCGTGCTTGCCGGCCAGGCCCCAGCGCGGCGCGTCCGGCGGGAGCGCGGCGAACCAGTATGCGATCGGCAGCTTGATCACCTCGTTGGCCAGCACGCCGGCGCCGATCGTCCCCGGCAGACCGTTGACGTAGTCGCAGGTCGCGATCCGCACGTTCGGCCCCGGCCCGTCGATGACGGGCTCGTCGAAGAGGCCGAAGCCGCCGACGTAGGGGTGGCCCTGCAGGTGGCGGCCCACCTGGTCGCTGTGGTTGCCGAGGCCGTCGGGGTGGGCCGCCGACCGGCTGGCCAGCAGGAGGCGGGCCGTCTCGATCGCCGAGCAGGCAAGCACGACGTGGCCCGCCTCGACCGTGCGGCGGGCGCCCGTCGCCTCGTCGACCGCGACGACGCCCGTGACCGACCCGGTGGGCCCGGTGCGCACCTCGAGCACCCGTGCGCCGGTCACCAGGACGCACCCGGCCGCGACGGCGGCCGGCAGGACCGTGTTGTACGGACCGTTCTTCGCGTCGCTCGGGCACGCGAACCCCACGCACTCACCGCACTGCACGCAGCGCCCCCGGCCGCCCCGCGGCACGGAGTTGATCAGCAGCGGGACCGGCCCCGTGGACAGCCCGAGCCGCTCGGCGCCGCGGCGCAGCACCCGGGCCTCGGTGTTGTCGGGCAGCGGCGGCATCGGGTAGCCGGCGGACCTCACGCCCTGGTTGCGGTGCGCGGTGCCGTCGCCCGACACCCCGAGCTCCTGCTCCACCCGCGTGTAGAACGGCTCGAGGTCGGCGTACGCCAGCGGCCAGTCGGCCAGCGAGCTGCCGTCGGGCACCCCGTGCGTGCTCGCCAGGCGGAAGTCCTGCGGCGTCAGCCGCCACGCCATGCCCTGGTACACGCGCGTGCCGCCGCCCACGGTGTACGGCAGGGCGCTGTAGCCCGGTCCCCACGGCGGCTCGACGCGCTCGGTGCCGTCAAGATCGACGACCACCCGCKGGCCGCCGTCCTCGAGGTAGGGCGGCGTGTTGTGGCCGTACCGGCTGACCCGGAAGTTCCGCAGGTGGTCGTTGCCCACCTGGTCGTACGTGAGCATCTCGCCGCGCTCGAGCAGGAGCACCCGCAGTCCCGCGCGGGTGAGCACCGCGGCCGCGACTGCCCCGCCGGCCCCGGCGCCGACCACGACGACGTCGTAGCGGTCGGCCGCCTCCGACAGKCGCCGGGTCGCAAGAGGCGGCGAACCGAGCAGACCGGAGTCGCGCCGCGGGCGCGGGTCGTAGCCGACCATGGCCCACCCCGGGGCGTCCCGAGCGCCGTAGTACTGCTCCGCGACCAGCTGGATCATCGTCCGCGCGAAGGCCGCGCTGTCGACCGGCCACGGCACCGCCGTCCGGCCCGCCAGGAGGTCCTCGACGGACTCGTCGGCCAGGTGCGCGAAGCCGGGCCCCAGCAGAGTCGTCCACGGCTCGCCGTCGGCGCCGGCCCGCAGCGCGTCCACCACCCCGGCCTGCGACGCCGACGGGAAGTCGTCCTCCGGCACCACGAGGTCGACGAAGGCGGCGACCTGCGTCCAGTCGATGCGCACGACGCCAGTGTCACGCCTGCGGGGGCTGCACGGTCGAACGGYGTACCAGCGCGTCGCTGCGTCGTCGGCACCCAGGAGAAGGCGCCATGGGGCACCGGGCTCATCGGCTCGACGCTGGTCGCCGCCCGGCCGGGCGAGGACACGCTCGTCCGCGGACGAACGCCTGACCGACGCCTCTATGTTGTGACGGTGGCCAGCCACTCCACAGACAACCTCATCGGCGCCGTGCGCGAGCTGGAACACCCACGACCGCGGCCGACGGTCAGCCGCAGGCGCTCGTCGCCCTGGACGCCTCGGACCGAGGCATCGACCACGTGCTCGGTCAGCCTGAGCAAGCCGCGACAGTTCGCGCCGGCGAGGTGTCACGTTCCCGGATCCGGCACGGTCGAGAGGGTGTGAGCATGACGAAGAGGATCGTGGTCGTCGGCGGTGGCTACTCCGGGTTCTACGCGGCGTGGAACCTGGAGAAGACGCTGCGTCCCGACGAGGCGCAGATCATCGTGATCGACCCGCGCCCGTACATGACGTACCAGCCGTTCCTGCCCGAGGTGATGGCCGGCTCGATCGAGGCGCGCCACGCGGCAGTCTCGCTGCGCCGGCACCTCAAGCGCACGCGGATCATCGCCGGGCAGGTCACCAGGGTCGAGCACGCGCGCAAGACGGTCGTGGTGCGCCCGACCGACGGTGACGACCTCGAGCTCGCGTACGACCTCGTGGTCGTCACCGCCGGCGCCGTCACGCGCACGTTTCCCATCCCGGGCGTCGCCGAGAACGCGATCGGCATGAAGCACGTCGAGGAGGCGATCGCGATCCGCGACACCCTGCTCACCGCGTTCGACCGCGCGTCGGTGCTGCCCCCGGGCCCGGAGCGTCGGCGGCTCCTCACGGTGACGTTCGTGGGCGGTGGGTTCTCGGGCGTCGAGGGCTTCGGAGAGCTGTTGTCCCTGGCCACCGGGCTGCTGCGCTCCTACCCGGAGCTGAGGCCCACGGACCTCAGCTTCCACCTGGTCGAGGCCGCGGGCCGGATCCTGCCCGAGGTGACCGACCGTCCGGGCAGGTGGGTGGTCCGCAACCTCGAGTCCCGCGGCGCGCACGTGCACCTGAACACGCAGCTGGTGTCGGCCGTGGACGGGCACGTGGTGCTCTCGACCGGCGAGGAGCTCGACTCCGAGCTGATCGTGTGGGCCGCCGGCAACGCCGCCAACCCGGTGGTCGCCCGGCACACGGACCTCCCGGTCGACGAGCGCGGGTACCTGGTGGTCGGGGCGGACCTGCGGGTCGGCCCGCGGGGCGCGCCCGTGGCGGATGCGTGGGCGGCGGGCGACGACGCCGCCGTCCCGGACCTTGCCGTTGACCTGCCGGGCCGGCGCACCGTGCCGAACGCGCAGCACGCCGTGCGCCAGGGCCGGCACCTCGCCATGAACATCGCCGCCGTCCTGCGCGGTCAGGGGACCACGGACTACGTGCACGAGAGCCTCGGGGTCGTCGCGACGCTCGGCGTCGGTCACGGGATCTTCGAGTACCGACGCATCGTCGTGAGGGGTCTGCTCGCCTGGCTCATGCACCGCGGCTACCACCTGCTGGCCGTGCCCACGTGGGAGCGAAAGATCCGGGTGCTGGCCGGGTGGCTGGCGATGGGCGTCTTCGGGCGCGACATCGTGTCGCTGGCGAACGTCCAGCACCCCCGCGACGCGTTCGTTCGCGGCGGCGTTCCCGACTAGGCCCGCGGCGGCACCCGCAGCCCGACGGCTCCTCCGTCGACGCCCAGCAGCGTGCCCGTGGTCGAGCCGGCCAGCGGGCTGGCCAGGTACGCGATCGCGTGCGCGACCTCGTCGGCCGTGACCAGGCGTCCGATCGGCTGCCGGGCGCGGAGCGCGGCCTCCGCGGCCTCGGGGTCGTCCGCGGCCGCGAGCAGCCGATCCACCCAGGGCGTCTGCGCCGTGCTCGGCAGGACGGCGTTGACGCGGATCCCCTCGCGCACGTGGTCGGCCGCCATGGCCAGGGTGAGCGCGGCGATCGCACCCTTGCTCGCGGCGTAGAGGGCGCGCTGCGGGTAGCCGGCGACGGCGACCATCGAGCACGTGTGCACGATCGCCGCGCTGCCCGACGCCCGCAGGTGGGGCAGCGCGGCGCGGGACACCCGAGCGGTGCCGACGACGTTGACGTCGAGCACGCGCGTCCACTCCGCGTCGTCGTTGGCCGCGACGTCCCCGACGGCGCCGATCCCCGCGTTGTTGACCAGCACGTCGAGACCGCCGAGCTCCTCGACGACCCGGGCGACGGCGGCGTCCACGGCGGCGCGGTCGGCGATGTCGCACACCACACCGAGGTCGCTCGCGGAGTGCTCGCCCGCGGTCGGGTCGAGGCTGGCGACCCGTGCGCCGCGGGCCTGCAGGAGCGCGACGGTGGCTGCGCCGATGCCGCTCTCCCCGCCGGTCACGATCGCGGTCAGTCCGGCGAAGTCGGTCATGTCGTCTCCTGAGGGTGGACCAGCACCTTGCTGGCGGTGAGCTCGCCCTTGGCCAGGGCGCGGAAGGTGTCGGGGGCCTGGTCGAGGTCGACGTGCGCCTCGACCAGCGGTTCCAGCGCGGCGGCGTGGTCACCCACCCAGGCGGCGGTCTCGACGAAGGCGCCGTCGTCGTAGGAGAACGTGCCGATGATCGAGCGTTCTCCGGTGCTGACGGCGTACGCGGCGAGGTCAACGGTCGGCGCCGCCATACCGACCAGGACGATGCGCGCGCCCGGTGCCGACACCTCGAGCGCCGTGGCCAGGGTGCGGCTGGACCCGACGGCGTCCACGACGAGCGTGGGACGCCGCGAGCCGAGTCCGTCCGGGTGCACCGCGGCGAAGCCGAGGCGCGCGAGCAGGTCACGACGGTGCTCATCGAGCTCCGCGACGACCACGTCCGCCGCGCCGAGCCGGCGGGCCGCGAGCGCGACGGCCTGGCCGATGGGCCCCCCGCCGATCACCAGGAGCTCGTCGCCCTCGAGGAGGCCACAGCGCTGCACCGCGTGGAAGCCGACCGCCAGCGGTTCCACCAACGCGCCGAGGTCGGGCGGGGTGCCGTCGGGGAGCGGGACGACGTTGCGGGTGGGCGCGACCATGCGCTCGGCGAACGCGGCGCTGAGCTCCGGCTGCACGCCGATCACTCGCCGCTGGAGGCAGCGCTGCGCCTGGCCCGCGGCGCACGCGGCGCAGCGTCCGCACCCGAGCACCGGGTTCACCGTGACCACGCGCCCGGGCGCGTGCGTGCCCGTGCGGTCCTCCACCACGCGCGCCACCGTCTCGTGGCCCATCACCTGCCCCGGGTGCCGGCGGCCAGTGTCGCCGGTGTACCCGTGCAGGTCGGAGCCGCAGATCCCGGTGGCCAGGATCTCCAGCAGCGTGTCGGTGGGACCGGGCGCCGGCTCGGGACGGTCCTCGACCGCCATGTCCCAGGGTCCGCGGAAGACGAGTGCGCGCACGGTTCAGCTCCTCGGGTCGACGTGGATCTTCGGGGCGGCGCCCCAGCTGCGGCCGCCCAGGACGTCGGCGACGTCGTCGAGCCTCACGGTCGCGGCGACGAGCGGCCGGGGGTCGACCGCGCCGGTGGCGTACAGCTCGACGATGCCCGCGAGGCCGCCCGACGCGCTGAGCACCCCGACGGCGGTCACGTCTTTGAGCGCGAGCAGCCGGGTGTCGACCAGGCTCGGCTCGGTGGACAGCCCGATGTAGACGACGCGGCGGCCGGGCTCGACGAGCTCCGCCGCCAGGGCCGGCATCGCCGGGCCGTTCGTCGCGTCGATCACGCCGTCCCACGCCAGGTCCGGCAGCGTCTGGCGGGTCCACACGCGCTCGAAGCCGATCGACCGCGCGAAGGCGGTCGACGTCGCGCTGCGACCCAGGAGGTGGACCTCGACGCCGTGCGCCGTGGCGATCTGCGCCGCGAGCAGGCCGATGGCGCCGGGTCCGAGCACGAGCAGCCGCTCGCCCGRCTCGAGCGCCGCGCCGCGGACCGCCCGCAGCGCGTTCCCGCCC